>JAWLGW010000170.1:0-9153 GCA_041690735.1 Planctomycetota bacterium | reverse complement strand
GTCAGCTGCAGCTCGGCCGCGAGGACACCCACGACACCGAGGAGCGCCGACGCCAGCAGGAGCTTTCCGGGATCGCCGCGGCGTCGTTGCTCCGCCCACCACAGATCGGCGAGCCCGGCCAATGGGATCGCGATGAACGCGAACGAGAGGCTCTTGGGGCCCGCCATCGGCATCAGCACCATGGCCACCAGCGCCGCCCGAATCAGCAGGCGGCGGAGGTTGCGGGGCGTGACGACGCTCACCCCCCGAGCTTTGCTGGCGCGAATAAACGACTCCTGCGTTCTCGTCGCCCTTCGCCGCGGCTGGCTTCGTCCCTCGCGCTCGCGCTCGCGCTCGCGCTCGTGGTCGTGGTCGACCACGACCACGACCACGACCACGATTACGATTACGATTACGAGCGCGAGCCCGACGTGTGGAGCCCGGTCAGAACTTACCGACGAGCACGCCTCCTTTAGCTGGCGTGCACCCCCTGCGTCGCCTCCACCTCGGCGATCCGCCGGGTGGTGCGGGCCAGCGAGTCCGGCGTCAGGCTGATCGAGTCGATCCCGCGCTCCACCAGGAAGGCGGCGAAGTCGGGGTAGTCCGAGGGGGCCTGCCCGCAGATCCCCACCGGGCGGCCGACCCGGTGGGCGGTCTCGAGGAGCATGGCGCAGGCCCGGCGCACCGCCTCGTTCCGCTCGTCGAACAGGGGGGCCACCCGGTCCGAGTCGCGGTCGACGCCGAGGACCAGCTGGGTCAGGTCGTTGCTGCCGATCGAGAAGCCGTCGAACACCTCGGCGAACTGCTCGGCCAGCAGCACGTTGGAGGGGATCTCGGCCATGACGTACACCTCCAGGCCGTCCTTCCCCCGCTCGAGGCCGCCCTCCTCGAGGACCTCCAGCACCTGCCGCCCCTCGGCGGGCGTCCGGCAGAAGGGGATCATGACCTTGAGGTTGGTGAGGCCGAACACCTCGCGCACCCGCTTGACCGCCGCCACCTCGAGCAGGAAGCCGTCCTTGAACTCGGGGTGGGCGTAGCGGCTGGCGCCGCGCCAGCCCAGCATGGGGTTCTCCTCGCTGGGCTCGAACTGGGCGCCCCCCAGCAGGTGGGCGTACTCGTTGCTCTTGAAGTCGCTGAAGCGCAGGATCACCGGCCGGGGGTAGAAGGCGGCGGCCAGGCAGCCGATCCCCTGGGCCAGGCGGTCGACCAGGTACTCGGTCCGCTCCGGATAGCCCCCGGTCAGCTCGTCCACCTCGTGGGCCACGTCCTCGTCCAGCTGGTCGTAGCGGGTCAGCGCCAGGGGGTGCACCTTGACCCAGCTGGCGAAGATGAACTCCATGCGCGCCAGGCCGATCCCGTCGCAGGGGAGCTGCGCCAGCCTGAACGCCTTCTCCGGATCGGCGACGTTCAGCATGACCTTGGTCCGCTCGGGGCGCGGCAAGGTGTCGGGGTCGATCTCCTCCACCTCGTACTCCAGCGCCCCGCGGTACACGAGGCCCACGTCCCCGCCGGCGCAGGAGACGGTCACCTCGCCCGCGCCGGACAGCAGGTCGCAGGCGTCCTCGGCGCCGACCACCGCCGGGATCCCCATCTCGCGGGCCACGATCGCGGCGTGGGAGGTGCGCCCGCCCCGCTCGGTGATCACCCCGGCGGCGCGGGCCAGGATCGGCTCCCAGTCGGGGTCGGTGATCTCGGTCACCAGCACCTCGCCCTCGCGGAACGACTTGGCCTGCTTGGGGTCCTTGATCACCCGCGCCTTGCCGTGGGCGATCGCCTCGCCGACCGCCAGCCCCTCGACCAGGACCTCGCCCTCCTGCTGGAGCGCGTACAGGCGGATCGTGAGGCCCTCCTGCTGGGAGCGGACCGTCTCCGGGCGGGCCTGCACGATGAACAGCTCCCCCGTCTCTCCGTCCTTGGCCCACTCGATGTCCATGGGCGTGTCGCGGCCGGCGGCGCGGGTGTAGTGCTCCTCGATCGTCACCGCCCACCGCGCCAGCTGCAGCGCCTCGTCGTCGGTGAGGGTCAGCCGGGCGCGGTCCTCGGGCGACACCTTCTCGTTGCTCAGCCGGTGCGCCTCCCGGTCGTACACCAGCTTGAGCTCCTTGGGGCCACGCCGGCGCAGGACCAGCGGCCGGAAGCCGGCCCGCAGGGTCGGCTTGTGCACGTAGTAAGCGTCGGGCCCCACCCGCCCCTGGACCACGTTCTCGCCCAGGCCCCAGGCGGAGGTGATGAACACCAGGTCGCGGAAGCCCGACTCGGTCTCGAGGGTGAAGATCACCCCGGCGCTGGCGAGGTCCGAGCGGACCATGCGCTGCACGCCCACCGACAGGGCGACCTGCAGGTGCTCGAAGCCGTTGTGCTCCCGGTACACGATCGCCCGGGGGGTGAACAGGCTGGCGAAGCAGCGCTTGACCCGCTCGAGCAGCTCGGCCTCGCCCTTCACGTACAGGAAGGACTCCTGCTGGCCGGCGAAGCTGGCGGTCGGCAGGTCCTCGGCGGTGGCCGAGGAGCGCACGGCCACGTGGACGTCGTCCACCCCGGAGCGCCGCGACAGCTCCCGGTAGTGGACGCGCACCGCCTCGGCCAGCGCCTCGGGCAGCTCGCCCGCCACGATCGCCTGGCGCAGGGCCCGGCTGGCGCGCTCCAGGGCCTCGACGTCCGTGACGTCCAAGCCGTCGAGCTCGCGGCGGAGCAGGTCGTCGAGGTCATTGTGGCTGAGGAACTCGCGGTAGGCCGCCGCCGTCACGGCGAAGCCCCCGGGCACCTGCACCCCCAGGCCGCCGAGCTGCTGGATCATCTCGCCCAGGGAGGCGTTCTTGCCGCCGACCTGCGCGACGTCGTCGCGCCCCAGCTCCTCGAACCACTGCGTCCACACCGTCATGTCGTCGCTCCCGTCGTGGCTGCCCGGCCGCGCGGCTTCGCCAGCGCCCGCTCGAGCAGCTCCGTCAGCTGCGGCTCCGCCGCCGGCGACCGGACGTCGACCGGTCGGTGGCCGCTCAGCTTCTCCACCAGTCGGATGCTGGCCTGCGTGTTCGCCACCACCCCCGACACCAGGTCGGGCCGGCCCCCCTTGAACGTCGCGAAGGCGCGCTCGATCCCCACCACCGCGTACGGGTCGGCGGCGCACAGGACCAGGCAACGGACGTACGGGTCGAGAACCCGCAGGGCGACGTCGCCGTTGTAGGGCTCGAGCGGCGAGGCGCCGGCCTCGATCACCGCCACGTCCGCGGGCGCGGCGGCCATGCGCCCCAGGAGGACCCCGAGGCGCTCCTCGTACCGCTGCGGGTCGCACACCGTGGAGGGGAGGCCCACGTCCACGAAGTCGAGCACGTCCACCGCGCCCGCGTCGGCCATGGTGAGCACGTCGCGGTAGCGGGCGGCCCCCGTCACCTTGGCGGCGATCACCCGCTGGCCGAGGGCGGTGAGCAGCCGCACCAGCGCCCGGCAGGTGGTGGTCTTCCCGGCGGACATGGAGCTGCCCACCACCAGGACCACCGGCAGGGCGAAGGCCGGCGCGCCGGCGGGGGGCCGGACCACGAAGTCGTCCATGCGCAGCAGCCGCTCGTCGACCGCGGCGTGCCCCACGTACTCGAGGTGGACCGGCTCCGGGATCAGGTCGGAGCGGGAGGTCAGCTTGCCCAGCAGCCCGCCGCCCGTCAGCAGCTCCATGCGTCCGTCGGCGCCGATCCGCCGCCAGTCCCCCACCGCCTCCAGGGTCGCCTCGCGTCGGCCCAGCGCGCCCAGCACCAGGTCGCCGCAGCAGAGGGGAGCCATGCGGCCGGTGGGCAGCTCGATCGGGTTGGTCAGGGGCGAGTCGTCGCGCACGCGGCCCACCACGTAGTCCCCCGCCCGCCAGCGCTCGCGCTCCGCGTCGACCAGGGTCAGGTCGCGCCCCAGCGCCACGGTGCCGCAGCGGCGGTCCGCCTGCAGGGAGGTGATCCGCGCGACCGAGGTCAGGTGGATCCGCGCGCTCACGTGCGCTCCCGCAGCGGCCCCTGCAGCAGCAGCAGGCTCAGCAGCGCCGCCCGCTCGGGGAGGCGGGGCACCTCCACGAACTCGTGCAGCGCGTGGGCGCCGTCGCCGACGGCGCCCAGGCCGTCGAGGGTGGGGCACAGCGGACCGGTCGTGTTCCCGTCCGAGCCCCCCCCGGCGGTGCCCTCCTCGAGCTCCACCTCGAGATGCGCCCCCAGCTCGCGCGCCAGCTCCCACAAGGCTCGCCCCCCCGGCGACGGCTCGAGGGGCGGGCGCCCGATCCGGCCCTCGACCTCCAGGCGGGTGCCCGGCGTCACCGCCTGCAGCCGCTGGATCTCCTCCTCGATCCTGCGCGCCTCGCGCTGGGTGGGCACCCGCACGTCCACGATCGCGCGGCTGTGGGGCGCGATCACGTTCGGGCGCAGCCCGCCGTCGACCTGCCCCACGTTGACCGTCACCCCCCGGGCCGGGTCGTTGAGGGCGAACAGGGCCTGCACCACGTGCGACAGCTCCAGGATCGCGCTGGCGCCGCTCTCCGGGTCGAGGCCGGCGTGAGCGGCCCGCCCCTGGACGGTGATCGTGAAGCGGCCTACGCCCTTGCGCCGGGTCTTGATCCGCCCCTCGCGGCCGAGGGACGGCTCGAGGACCAGGGCGCGGTCGGCGATCCGGCCCAGCCGCTGGATCAGCCGCGTGGAGCCGGGGCTGCCCACCTCCTCGTCCGCGTTGACGAGCACCACCGGCGCCACCTCGGGCTCGAGGTCGAGACCTCGCAGGGCCCGCAGGGCGAACACCAGGAGCGTGAGGCCAGCCTTCATGTCGTAGACGCCGGGCCCCTTGAGGTGCTCGCCGTCGAGGACGCACGGCATGCGGCGCAGGGTGCCCACCGGCCACACTGTGTCGGCGTGGCCCAGGAGCAGCTGAAGGCCTCGGGTCCGCCGGCTGCGGGCGGGCCGCGCCAGCAGGACCCCGGCGGACGCGCCGGCGCCGTAGCGGCGAGGCGTCAGCCCCACCTCCGCCAGATCTCCGGCCAGGGCGTCCAGCACTCGCCCCACGGCGGCGGCTTCGTGGGAGGGGGACTCGAGCCGCACCAGCCCTTGCAGGTGGCGGACCATCTCCTCCCGGTGCGCCTCCTGCCAGTCGCGCAGCGCCGCCGCCCACTCGGTGGCGCGGGCGGCGCGGGTCTCGCTGGTGCTCGTCGGTCCTGCCACGGCGCCTCCTACCGCTGGAAGCCCTGAGGGAGGGGAAAGCCCTGGCTGGCGTCGATCGAGGCGAACCGGCCCGGGTGCAGGTACGCCAGCAGGGGGACCTCGCGCACCAGGTCGTTGTCGTCGCGGTCGGCCGCGCGCAGGGCGTCGGGGGCGGCGTGGGCGGCGAGGACCTTGCCGATGATCAGCACGCTGTTGCCGAAGCCCTCCAGCACCCGGTCGAGGGCGCACTCGAAGAACAGGTAGCCCCCTTCGACCAGGTCCGCCTCGACCTCTCGAGCGGGGAAGGTGGACAGCGCCGCCAGGGACGGCTTGTCGGGCCCGCAGCGCGGGGCGGCGGCCAGCCCGCTCTGCAGGACCTGGTCGGGGCGCAGCCAGGTGACGGTGAAGCAGCGCGTCTCCACCACGTTCCAGTAGGTGGTGTGGGTGGGGGAGCACACGAAGGCGAACCAGGGGCCGAAGCCCAGGGGCGTCACCATGTGCTTGGGCGCCTGGTCGGCCTTGCCCTGGGCGTCGCGCGTGCCGACGAGGACCAGCGGCGCCACGGTGAACACGCGGCTCCACAGGTCGGCGTCCAACTCCAGGGGGACGAGGTCGTGCTGAACCTCCGGCAGGCTGCCGCTCATACGCTCTCCTTCCGCAGTGGTCATCCGACGCAAATGGGCGGCCTCGGCGAGCGCTGCCGGCATCTGCCGGCCGGAGCGCGTCGCGTGCCGGGGCCACCCTCCCCTGGGGTCACGGCGCCATGACCTGCCCGGACGGGGGTCACGGGGGCGTGACGGTCCCCCCCGGGCGCCGGCCGCGCCAGGTGTGACGAGCGCTCGGTTTGAAGCGGGGTACCGCCGTTGCTACGGTGCGGCCGGACCCATGGAGGGACACCGATGCCGAACCACAGCAGCGAGCGCCGTCACGAGCCGCGCGTCTCCACCGTCAACCTCGTCAACGTGGCCGAGTTCACCGACGTCGGCTTCCGCACCGACCTCGAGATCGGCCGCACCCTCGACCTCTCCCACGACGGGATCCGGATCGAGCTGAGCCACCCCCTCCCGCTGCGCACGATCGTCACGCTCGACGTGCAGCTCGGCGAGCGGATCCTGGAGCTGCACGGCAAGGTGCGCTCGGTGGTCGAGATCGACGAGCGGACCTGCGACATGGGGATCGAGTTCGTGGACGTGACCCCCGAGGAGTACGAGCTGCTGGACGAGTTCCTCAAGCTGCGGGCGCCGGAGGGCGTGGACGTGTAGCTCCAGAGGGACAGAAAGCTCGCACGACACGGCTCGTCTCCGCCGAGGGAGGCCCGTCTTCTGCCCCTCGGAGCGACGCCCGTGGCGTCGCTCCGCATCGGCCCCGCCTCAGTTTGCGGACTGGGGCGCTGCCGCCTCCTTCAGGCTCTGCATCTGCGCGCGTGCTTGGCGTGCACCCATTGCCAGATTGATGGCACCGAAAGGCCAGGAGCGAATCCAGCCAGCAGTCCTTGTCGGTGATGTTCTGACCGGGCTCGAGACGTCGCGCTCGTGGTCGTGGTCGTGGTCGACCACGACCACGAGCGCGAGCGCGAGGGACCGAGCCAGCCGCGGCGAGGACCGACGACGCTGGAGCCGTCTCTGGACGCGTCCTCAGCGCCGCCGGTCCAGCATCTCCTGCGTGATCAGCTCCTGACGCGCCTTGCGCAGGTCGCGCTCCTGCTCGCCGATCCGCCGCTCCGCCGTCTCGTAGGCCTGCGTCATGGATGCCAGCCGGACCGCCGCCTCGATGGCGCTCGCCTGACAGACGGCGTGCACCACCCGCGCGTGGCGGACCAGGCGCGAGGCCTGACGGACCAGCGCCGCCAGGTTCGACACCGGCCTCGGGGAGCGGCGCAGGGCCCGCTGGGCCTCTCCCTGGCCGCGGAGCTCCGCCGGCGGCCGGTCGAGCAGCGCCACCTCGGGCGCTCGCCCGCGCGCCGCCACCGGCGTCACCAGCAGCAGCGGGGCGTGCGGCCCCAGGACCAAGGGCGCGGTGACGGCGTCCGCGAGGTCGAGGGCCGCCTCGATGCTCGCGGGGGCCGCGCGGAGCTCGCGCGGCGCCGCCTCCGGCAGCAGGGCGTCGAGGCGTCGTCCGACCACGATCAGGCGGCCTACCTCTCGCTGCTCCAGGGTCCGCAGCGTGGCGGCCGCGACCTCGTGATTGAGGCGCCCGCAGAAGCCGAGGTCCGACCCCAGGGCCACCAGCAGCGCCGGCTCCTCGCGGGGGCGGGCGCCGTCTGCTGCCGCGCGCGTCCACTCCTGCAGGGCGGCGGCCCAGGCCAGGTGCCGCTCGGCGTCGGCGAGCAGGCGACTCCAGCGGAGGGTGTGCGACGCGGCCAGCGAGCGGGTGGCGTGCGCCACGTCGCGGAAGCTGCGCCAGGTCCCCAGGCGCTGCTCTCGGGCGCGCACGTCGGTCACGCCGCCTCCTCCCGGGCGCGCTCGGGCTCGCTGAACCGGGCGAGGCCCGCGCGGCCGACCTGGAGCAGCCGCTCCAGGGCCCGAGGCTCGATCGCCTCGGCGCGCTCGAGGTCGCCCCAGCCGTCGGGCTCCTCGCGGTACATGGCGCGGGTCGCCTCCTCCAGCGCCGCGCGGAGCCGCTCGACCGGCACGTCGAGCACGGCCGCGTCGCCGAGGAGCCGCGCCCGGGCGACCGTCTCGCCCCACGACAGGGGGCGGCCGGGCTCCTGCTTGAGCGCCTCGCGGACGCGGCGGCCCACCTCGATCACCCGCTGCGCCGAGAGCTCCAGCCGGGCGCCGAAGCGCAGGAACACCTCCAGCTCGAGGAACTGCGCGTACTCGTTCTTGAGGCGCCCGGCGACCTGCTTCACCAGCGGGGGCTGGGCCCGGCCGCCCACCCGCGAGACCGACAGGGCGACGTCGACCGCCGGCGTCTGGCCGGCGGCGAGCAGCCCAGCGTCCAGGCGGAGCTGCCCGTCGGTGATCGAGACGATGTTCGTCGGGATGTAGGCGGTGAGGTCCCCCGCCTGCGTCTCCACGATCGGGAGCGCCGTCAACGAGCCGCCTCCGCGCGCGGCGCCCAGCTGGCAGGCCCGCTCCAGCAGCCGGGCGTGAGCGTAGAACACGTCCACCGGGAACGCCTCGCGCCCGACCGGCTGGTCGAGCAGGAGGGCCAGCGAGCGGTGGACGTTGGCGTGGGTCGTCAGGTCGTCGAGCACGACCACCACGTCGCGCCCGGAGAACATGAGGTCCTCCGCCATGGCGCAGGCCGCGAACGGCGCCAGGTGGATCAGCCCGGGCGGATCGTCGGCCTCGGCGACCACCACGAACCCGTGCTCCAGCAGGCCGCTCCGCCGCAGGCGCTCGATCCGGCCCGCGACCTCGTCGCCGCGCCTGCCGATCGCCACGTAGACCCCGATCGTGTCGGGGTCGAGGGCGCCCAGGACCTCCACCCCGAGCTCGCTCTTGCCGGTCGACCTGTCGCCGACCACCAGCTGCCGCTGTCCGCGCCCGATCGGGATCATGGTGTCGACCACCAGCAGGCCGGTCCGCAGCGGGCGGCTCACCGGCTCGCGGTCCGCCAGGGGAGCGGGGGGACCGTCCACCGGGACTCGCCGGCGCGTGGCCAGGGGGCCGCGGTCGTCCACGGGGCGGCCCAGAGGGTCGATCACCCGGCCCAGGAGCTCGAGGCCGGCCGGCACCTCGAGCACCTGCCGGGTCCGCCGCACCGGGTCGCCCGACTCCACCTGCTGCGCCTCGCCCAGCAGGACCAGGCGCACCTCGGGACCCCGCGGCCCCTCGAGCACCGCCTGCACCCGGGCGGGGACGTCGCCGGCCAGGAGGAGCTCCCCCAGCTTGGGGCGCTGGAGCCCGGTCGCGGTCGCGACGCCGTCCCCGGCCCGCTCCACCCGGCCGACCCGCTCGACCCGCACCGTGGGGCTGGCGTCGCTGAGCCGCGCGCGCAGCCCCAGCAGCGCCTGCCGGCCGCGGTCCACCGCGTCGCGCGCCGCGTCGCCGCTCACGCCGCCGCCTCC
>JAWLGW010000169.1:0-9158 GCA_041690735.1 Planctomycetota bacterium | reverse complement strand
TCCAGCTTCGAGAACGTGGTCGCCGCGGCGGCCGCCGCCTGCGAAGCCGGGGCCGACGTGATCAGCATGGCCGACACCACCGGCGTCATGATCCCCGGCCACCGCAGCTTCTACGACTACACCTGCCGGCTGCGCGAGGCCCTCGACGCCAGGGGCGCGCGGCCCAAGCTGGCGGTGCACTGCCACAACGACCGCGGGCTCGCCCTGGCGAACGCCCTCGACGCGATCCGCGGCGGCGCGGAGATCGTCGACACCACCGTGCTCGGGATCGGCGAGCGGGCGGGGATCGTCGACCTGGCCCAGCTGCTGGCGGTGCTGGCGGCGGACCTCGGCCACACGAGCTGGGACACGGCCGCGCTCCCCGAGCTGTACCGGCGGGTCGCCACCTACGCCAAGTGGGTGATCCCGCCCAACCAGCCGCTGGTGGGCGAGAACGCCTTCACCCACTGCGCCGGCGTGCACACCCACGCGGCCACCAAGAACGCGGTGCACTACCAGAGCCTCGACCCGGCCCTGGTGGGGCGCGAAATGAAGGTCTCGCTCGACCACATGAGCGGCCTGGCCTCGGTGTGCTACGCCCTCACCAAGATCGGCGAGGAGGCGCTCACCAGCGACAAGGAGCTGGTGGCGGCCGTCCTCGCCAAGGTCAAGGCGGTGGGCGAGCTGGGGCGCACCGTCGGCCCCGACGAGCTGCGCGACATCGTGGCCTGGGTGCGCAAGGGCGCCGCGTGAGCGACGGCCTGAGCGGGGCGGCGGCGCCCAAGACGTTCGTCGAGAAGGCGCTGGGGCGCCTCGCCGGCGGGACCGTCCAGCCGGGCGAGATCGTGACCGTCGAGCCCGACCTGGTCATGTCGCACGACAACACCGCCTTCGTGGTGAAGCGGTTCCTCGAGACCGGCCGCCGGCAGGTGTGGAACCCCGACAAGGTCGCGATCGTGTTCGACCACTGCGTGCCGGCGGTCGACCCAGAGCACCAGCGCAACCACGCCGAGGCGCGGGAGTTCGCGCGGCTGTACGGGATCCGCCACTTCTTCGACGCCGGCGTGGGGGTGTGCCACCAGGTCCTGTGCGAGCGCGGCCTGGTGCGGCCAGGCGAGCTGGTGCTGGGCGCCGACAGCCACTCCACCCTGTACGGCGCCCTGGGGGCGCTGGGGATCCCGATCAACCGCACCGAAATGGCGGGGATCTGGGCCACGGGCTCGATCTGGCTCAAGGTGCCGCCCACGATCCGGATCACCCTGCGCGGGGCGCTCTCGCCGGGGGTGTACGCCAAGGACGCGGTGCTCAAGCTGCTGCGCACCCTCACCGCCGACGGCGCCACCTACCGGGCGATCGAGTTCACCGGCGACGGGGTGGCCGGCCTGTCGATCTCCGAGCGCATGACCCTGTGCAACATGGCAGTGGAGCTGGGCGCCAAGGCCGGCGTCATGCCGTGCGACGCGCGCACCCGCGAGTACCTGGCCGGGCGCACCGAGCGGTCCCTGGCCCCGGTGGAGGCGGATCCGGGCGCGACCTACGAGCGGGAGGTGGACCTCGACCTCGCCGCCCTCGAGCCGCAGGTCGCCTGCCCCCACCAGGTCGACAACGTGGAGGATCTCTCGGCGGTAGCCGGCACGCCGGTCCACCAGGGGTACCTCGGCTCGTGCACCAACGGGCGCCTCGACGACCTGCAGGTGGCGGCGGCGATCCTGCGGGGGCGCAAGGTCAAGGAGGGCGTCCGGCTGGTGATCTACCCCGCCTCGTCCGAGGTGGCGCGCGAGGCGGAGGCCGACGGGACCCTCGACGCCCTGCGGGCGGCCGGCGGCGAGGTCATGACGGCGAGCTGCGGGCCCTGCTTCGGCGCGGTGGGCGCCACCCTGGGCCCCGGCGAGGTGTGCGTCTCCAGCTCGAACCGCAACTTCTGCGGGCGAATGGGCCACCGCGACGCGCGGGTGTTCCTGGCCAGCCCCGCGGTGGTGGCGGCGAGCTGTGTGGAGGGAGCGGTGACCGACCCGAGGCAGTACCTGTGATCCGAGGCGCGGCGCTGAAGTACGAGGCGGACGACGTCAACACCGACGTGATCTGGCCGGGCAAGTACACCTACGTGCAGGTCCCTCCCGAGGAGATGCCCCGCTACGCCATGGAGACCTTCGACCCCGGCTTCGCCGCCAAGGCGCGCGAGCGCTCGGTCCTGGTGGTGGGGCGCAACTTCGGCTGCGGCAGCTCGCGCGAGCAGGCCTCGGAGTGCCTCAAGCACTCGGGGATCGAGGTGGTGATCGGGCGCAGCTTCGCGCGGATCTTCTACCGCAACAGCATCAACCTCGGCCTGCCGGTGATCGAGTCGGACGCCGCGGTCGACGCGATCCAGAGCGGCGATCAGGTCGAGGTCGACCTCGAGGCCGGCGAGGTGCGGGTCGGTCAGGGGGACAGCGTCCGCACCCTTCGGGTGCCCCGCTATCCCGCCTTCGTGCTGGAGCTGATTCGCGACGGGGGCCTGATCCCCCACATTCGCAAGCAGGACGCCTCCTCATGACGAGCGCCAAGGTGTGTCTCCTCCCCGGCGACGGGATCGGCCCCGAGGTGGTCGCCGAGGGGCGGCGTGTCCTCGAGGCGGTGGCCCCCGACCTCGAGCTGAGCCAGGCCGAGGTCGGCTTCGGCGCCTCCGCGCGCCACGGCCGCCCGGTGCCCCAAGCCACGGCCGCCGCGGTCGCCGCGGCGGACGCCACCCTCATGGGGGCCGTCACCACGCCGCCCGGGATCCCTGGCTACCGCTCGCCGGTGCTGCAGCTGCGGCAGCGCTTCGAGCTGTTCGCCAACGTGCGCCCCACCGCCTCGGTCCCCCACCCGAGCTCGCGGCCGGGGATCGACATGGTGATCGTGCGCGAGAACACCGAGTGCCTGTACGCCGGGCGCGAGCGGGTGGAGGACGAGGGCGACACGGCGATCACCGAGCGGGTGATCACCCGCCGGGCCTCGGAGCGGATCGTGCGCTTCGCCTGCGAGCTGGCCCGGGCGCAGGGGCGCAACAAGCTCACCCTGGTGCACAAGGCGAACGTGCTGCGCGAGAGCGACGGCCTGTTCCGCCGCGTCGGCCTGGCCGTCGCCGCCGAGTTCCCCGAGCTCGCGGTGGAGGAGCTGCTGGTCGACGCCTGCGCCATGCACCTGATCCGCGCCCCCGAGCGGTTCGAGGTGATCGTCACCACCAACCTGTTCGGGGACATCCTCAGCGACGAGGCCTGCATGCTGGTGGGCGGCCTGGGCCTCGCCTGCTCCGCCAACGTGGGCCAGGGCGCGGCGGTGTTCGAGCCGGTCCACGGCAGCGCCCCCGATATCGCCGGACAGGGGATCGCCAACCCCCTGGCCACGATCCTCTCCGCGGCCCTGCTCCTCGAGCACCTCGGCCGCGCCGACCCGGCGGCGCGGGTCCGCGCGGGCGTCAGCCGGCTGCTCGAGGACGGGAAGACGCCGCGCGACCTCGGCGGCACGCTCCGGACGAGCGAAGTCACCGACGCGCTGCTGTCGGCCCTGTAGAGAGGCCTGGCGTAGCCAGGCGAAGTGCGCTCAGCAGGCGGGGCTGCACCCTACGCGCGCGTAGGTTCGCGAGCGGGCTCCGCACGTTCCCGCACCGAACGAAGCTCAGCGCCCCCGTTACTCCGCTCCGGCGTTCAGGCGGGCGACCTGGGCCTCCGCCTCGGCGAGAGGCGGGACGCCCCAGCGCGCGCGCTCGGCGTCGCTGACCGTGGAGTCGACCGGCGAGAGCCGCCAGACGCCGTCCACCTGCTCAAACTGCGTCCCGTACTTTTGCGGAAGCCCTGAGACGAGGAGGCGTCGGTCCTCGGCAGCAGCCTTGAGCCAGCGCGCGTCGTCGTGACCGAGCGCCGCCGATCGCTCGGCGAGTCGCTGGGCCAGGGCAAAGTCGTCGGTCGTGCGGCCGTGCTGGAAGACCATGGCCGCGCGGAACAGGTCGGGCGCCGTCTGGATCCGCTCCGCCTGCAGCCAGGCGCGAACGATCTGTCGCCGGCGCGCATCGTCCACCCGCAGCCGCTCCCAGTCGAGCGTCGCGCCGGTGGGATCGAGGCGCCGCTCCGCCTGATCCGCTTCGAACAGGCCGCGCAGCGCCTCGCTGGAGAAGGCGGGAACCTCGCGGACCGGAGCGATCTCCGCATCACTCCGCCGGTCGCGCCCCAGCTCCAGCCACACGTGCACGAGCAGCGGCCAGGCGACAGGCGAGGACCAGCGCCACCGCCACCAAACCCGCCACGAAGGCGGCGATCCACCGCCGGCTCCTCCGATCCCGATCACCCGCACGCGTCTCGTGCATCCCGTGACTCACCACCTCGCGGCCACACGATGGCCGCACAAGTATGGCGATCGCTCACAAACCTACGCGCGCGCGTAGGTTCGCGAGCGGGTTCCGCACGCTCGACCGCCCGGCATGCGTTCGTGTTTTGTCCGGGTCGACTGCTACTCTGCTCCTCGAGGACGGGGAGGGACTCATGAGCAGCTCGGAGGCAGCCGCTGCCTGGCAAGTGAATCTGCGAGCAGGTCTCGCGCCCCAAGAGGCGCTGCGGCGGCTCCGGGCGGCGCTGCGCGCGGGAGAGGTCGCGGCGCGGACCACCGCCTTCTATCTGGCCGATATCGCCGACCGGCGCGCATTCCTCGACCTGGGGTCGTCCTCGCTCAAGCACTTCGGCGAGCACCAACTCGGGCTCGCCGAGTCCACGACGCGGGAGTACGTGGCGGTGGGGCGCGCGCTGCCGGGGCTACCGCATATCGATGCCGCCTTCGCCCAGGGTCGCCTGTCCTGGCGGCAGGTGAAGGCGCTCATCCCGATCGCCACGCCCGAGACCGAGAGCGCCTGGGTGGAGTGGTCGGTAGGCCGGACCTCACGGCAGGTCGAGAAGCAGGCGAGACGGCGCGAGAAGGGTGACTTGCCAACCGACCCCGAGAAGCGGCGTATCCACACCGTTCACCAAGACGTACGTGGCCGTCTCAACCCAACCCAGTGGGAGCTGTGGCGGCGGTGCCGGGCCAAGCTGGAGGCCGAGACGGGAGAGGCTCTCTCGGACGTCGACCTGCTCATGGAGGTGGCGCGCCTGGTGCTAGAGACTCGACCCGACGGCACGGTGCCTGGGCGCACGCCCGTCAAGGACGCGCACTACCAGCTCCACGCGCACGTGTGCACGGAGTGTGGGCAGGCCACCACGACGGGAGAGGACGGCGAGCCTCAGCGGATCAGCGTGGTGGAGCTAACGCAGGCGAGACGCGCCCGAGCTGCCCCCGCTGAAGGCGAGGACGACTCGGTTCCACCTTCGGCTGCCGCCCCGGAGTCCGCGACGCAGATTGCACTGCCGAGCGAGGCGGAGGGCGACGCGGCGAAGGATCCCGCACCTCCGGCTACCGCGCCGGAGCCTGCGAAACCGACTGTACCGCCGAGCGAGGCGGGAGACGAAGCGGCGAAGCGCCCCTCGCCTGTCGACGTGCTCAACGTCGGCCCGCCGGTCCCCGCAGAGCTGCGGGCTCCGCCCACGCCGGCTCCGCTGCGGGAGGCGGTGATCCACCGCGACGGCTATCGCTGTCGCTGCTGCGGTGGTAAGGCCCATCTGACGGTTCACCACCTGAAGTGGCGCATGTACGGGGGCGCGACCGCGGTCGCCAACCTGCTGACGCTGTGCGAGGGCTGCCATTCGCTGGTCCACGCGCGCCTGTTGATCCTGCTCGGCTCCGACGCGAGCCAGGTGACGTTCGTGGATCGCCTGGGGCGCTCGGTCGAGCGACGGCTTCACCTCGACCACGTCACCTTCGAGGTGATCGCGGGCGAAGGCGCCGTTCGGCGCCTGGGTGAGCCTCGCCCCCTCGACCTCCACAGTCTCCCCGCCGAGGTCGACGCCGCGTGGTGGGTCCGCCACCAGCACCTGCTGCGGGGACCGGGGCCGGACGGAGCGCTCTCCTTGCGCCCCGGCTTCCCCCGCGAGCCCGCGCGTGAGCCTGAAGCGAGCGCCGTGGCCGAACAGAGGACGCGGCTCGGCGGGCTCGAGTCGCTGCAGGGGCAGCAACGGGTCCGCGACCTGCTGCAGATCGCGATCGCTGCGGCGCGCGCCCGGGGAGAGCCGCTGGGGCACCTGTTGCTCGCCGGCCCCGCGGGGGTGGGCAAGACGCGGCTCGCGACCGCGATCGCTGCCGAGCTGGGCTACCCGGTGACGCGGGTCATGGCACCCCTGTTGCGGACTCCCGAGGCGCTGGTGCGGACCCTGACCTCGCTGCCGGCGGGCTCGGTGCTGTTCCTGGACGAGATCCACAGCCTGCCGGCTCGAGTGGCCGAGGCGCTGTACGAGGCGCTCGACAGCGGCTCGATCCACCTCCCGATTCGGGCCGACGGCGAGCAACGGACCCTGCACGTCCAGCTGGCTCCCTTCACGCTGGTGGGCGCGACAACCGACGAGCACCGCCTGCCCAGGCCGCTGCTGAGCCGGCTGATGTGCGAACGCCTCGACTACTACGGCGATCGCGCGCTCCAGGCGATCCTGCAGGAGGCGGCGACCGACCAAGGGCTCCGGCTCGGTGAGGGTGCCGCCGCGTTCCTGGCGGGAGCTTCGCGGGGGACGCCGCGGCGCGCGCTCCAACTGCTGGCGGCGGTCCGTGACGCGGCGCAAGTCGCCGATCGGAGCGAGGTGAATCGGTCGCTCGCCGAGCACGCGCTGGCGGCGCTGGGCGTGGACGCGGCCGGGTTCACCGAACTCGACCGCGCCTATCTGCGGCACCTCGAGAGGAGCGGGCCGCTGAGCCTCAAGTCGCTAGCCGCGCGGCTGGGCACGACCGAGGCGGTGCTCGAGCAGACCTATGAGCCGTTCCTCCTCCGCCAGGGGCTGATCCGGATCACGGGCCGGGGCCGAGTCCTCGCCGAAGGCGGGGCGGCGGGTGGGCCGGGGGGGCGCGGCGCGGGTCCTGCCGCTGCCTAGATTGGGCCAGCGCGGCTCCCGACATGGCGACCACGCGCCCACCCTTCCGCCCGGGGCTCGGGTGCCCCACCTGGGCACCTGCGCCGCCCCCGGCCGGGCTTTGTTACCGACTGATGCAGGTGAACCTGCACGCTCGCCAGCCGCCGCACCAGGCTCTGCGGCCGGCATGGGAAGTGCGCTCGGCCGCCGCGGCGCGCGCGGTAGCTGCCGCCGGCGCCTCGAGAGGTTGAGCGATATGACGCACGACGAACCCCAGGCGTACCAGGAGTCTCCGTCGAGGGAGTCGCTGTTGAGCGAGCTCGGCCTCGTGGGCCGGAGCGCGCCCCTCCTGGACGTCGTCGAGACATGCCAGCGGGTCGCGCCCACCGAAGCCACGGTGCTGCTGCTGGGCGAGACTGGGACCGGCAAGGAGCTGCTGGCCCGGGCGATCCACCGTTGCTCCGGCCGCGAGGGCGAGTTCGTCGCCGTGAACTGCGGCGGCCTCACCGAGACCCTCGCCGAGGCGGAGCTGTTCGGCCACGAGCAGGGCGCCTTCACGGGCGCCGTCGAGGCGCGGGCGGGGCTGTTCCGCCGCGCCCACCGCGGGACGCTGTTCCTCGACGAGGTCTGCAGCCTGCCGGTCGGCGCGCAGCGGAGCCTGCTGCGCGCGCTGCAGGAGCGCCGGGTGCGACCCGTGGGCTCCGCCCACGAAGTGCCCGTCGACCTGCGCGTGGTCGCGGCGACATGTGACCCGTTGACCGTGGCCGTGGCCGAGGGGCGCTTCCGCGAGGACCTGTATTACCGCCTGGACGTGATCCGGGTGGTCGTCCCGCCGCTGCGCGAGCGGCCCGAGGACGTGCTGGCGCTGTTCGACGCCTTCACGGCGCGCCTGGCGGAGCGCCACGGCGCCGCCCCCCCGCGGATCGAGCCCTCCTTCCGCGAGGCGCTGCGGGCGTACCCCTGGCCGGGCAATGTCCGGCAGCTGGAGAACCTCGTCGAGCGGCTGGTGGTCACCGGCCGCAGCGACCAGCCGCTCACTGGCGCCGATCTGGCGGCGCTGACCGCCGAGGGTCGCAGCGAGGCGCCGTCGCAGCGCGGCCTCCCGGTGCCTCCCGAGCAGCTCGACCTCGACCGCAGCCTGGACGAGGTGCTCAACCCGCTCAACGAGGTGCTGGAGCGGCGTTACCTGCTGGCGGTGCTGTCGCGGACCGGCGGCAACCTGAGCCAGGCGGCCAGGATCGCCGGGATCAGCCGGCGGACCCTCGCGCGACGCATGGAGCGGCTGGGCCTCGACCGCAGCGACTTCCAGCGCGCCCGGGCCTCCGCGGAGGAGGACGCCGTGGGGCTGTGGCTGACTGCGCCGCCGCTGCGACCGCTCCCGCTCGACGGCGAGCGCCTCGAGGTCACGATCGGGCGCGACGCCCTGTGCGACCTCTCGGTCACGCTGGCGGACGTGTCGCGGGTCCACGCGCGGGTGCGCCGCCGCGGCGACGGCTGGTTCGTGGAGGACGCCGACTCCCGCAACGGCACCTGGCTCAACGGGGAGCGGGTGGAGACCCCCACTCCGATCGGCCACGGCGACACCCTGCGCGTGGGCAGCGCCACCATTGAGGTGGTCGCCTGCCGCCGGGCGCCGGTGGCCCACGCGACGACGGCGATCCCCAGCCACACGAGCGGCTGAGCAGGACGGCGGTCACCGACCGGCCAGCGATCAGAGTGACCGGCCTGTCCCTGGTGAGGCTCCTCGCGAGGAGCTGACGGGAACAGGTCCGCGAGCGGACGGCTGATCGCTGACCGCCGAAGGCCCTATCCGGCCCCGCCCCCGCCGCTGCCCGAGCGCGGACCCCGGCGGCGGTTGCGGCGCCGGCGACGGGTGCCGCCGCCGCCCGCGGCCGCCCCGGCCGGAGCGGGACGCTCGCCGCGGTCCCCGCGGGGCGCCGCCCCCTGCGGACGCGAGCCGCCGCCCGCCTCGCGGGGGCGACCGCCGCCGCCCTGGCCGCCGCCCTGACCGCCGCCGCCCTGACCGCCGCCGCCCTGACCGCCGCCGCGGGATCGCCGCCGGCGCCGGGGACGGCCGCCGCCCTCGCCCTCCTCGGCGCGCGGGCTCTTGGGGCCCTGCCCGTCGCTCGTCGCCTCGCCGGGCTGCCCGCCCCGGCCGCCCCGGCCGCGCCGCCGTGTGCCCCGGCGCTCCGCGGCGCCGCTGCGCTCCTGGCGGTCGCCCCGGCCGGCCGCGCCCTCGCG
>JAWLGW010000168.1:0-9160 GCA_041690735.1 Planctomycetota bacterium | reverse complement strand
CGGCGCCCCGGGCGAGCCCGGGGCCGAGGCCGGCCGGGGGCGCACCGCCGTGTACCCGCACGAGATCCCCCGGCCCGGCTGGCGGGACGTCGCCTGGCGGGTGTGGGAGCAGCTCGGCTCCGACAACGTGGCGGTGCTGGCCGGCGGGGTCGCGTTCTACGCCTTCTTCGCCCTGGTGCCCGCCCTGGCGATCCTGGTGTCGGTGTACGGCCTCGTGTCCGACCCCGCCCTGGTCGAGCAGCAGATCAACGACCTCAGCACCGTGCTCCCCGACGACGCGCGCGACCTGATCGGGAGGGAGCTGAAGCGGATCACCAGCACCTCGTCGCAGTCGCTCACGGTCGGCGTGGCGATCGGTATCGCGCTCACCCTGTGGAGCGCCGGTGCGGGGGTGCGGGGGCTGATCGCCGCCCTCAACACGGTCTACAACGAGGTCGAGACCCGCAGCTACGTCCACCTGGGCGGCCTGTCGCTGCTGTTCACGGCGGGCGGCGCGGCGGTGGTCCTGCTCATGATCGGCATGGTGGCGGCCCTGCCGCCGCTGCTGGGCCACCTCGGCCTGGAGGAGGAGACCCAGACCGCGATCCGGCTGCTGCGTTGGCCGGTCGTCATCGGCCTCACCCTGATCGCGCTGGCTGTGCTGTACCGGTTCGGACCGCGCCGCAAGCAGGCGCGCTGGCGGTGGGTCAGCTGGGGCGCCGTAGTGGCCACCGCCCTGTGGCTGCTCGTGTCGTTCGGGCTGTCCCTGTACGTGCGCTACCTCGGCAACTTCAACGCCACCTACGGCTCGCTGGGCGCGGTGGCGATCGTGCTGCTGTGGTGCTACCTCGGCGCCTACGCGGTGCTGCTCGGGGCGGAGGTCAACGCCGAGATGGAGCACCAGACCCGCTGCGACAGCACCACCGGCCGCCCCAAGCCGCTCGGCAAGCGCGGCGCCTACGTGGCGGACGACGTGGGCAAGGTCCCCTGAACGGGAGGGGGGCGGCGCCGCCGGCTGTCTCGGCCACTCGCCACTCGCGCTCGTGGTCGTGGGCGATCGTCCACGACCACGGCCGCGAGCGCGAGGAAAGTGCTCGGTGCGGCTCAACCTGACCGGCCGGGGCACGTCCTCCTTTGCCGGAGGTCGCTCATGTCTCCTCGCTCACTCGGCGCGCTCGTTGCCCTGCTCCTCACCGCGCTCCCCGCGCAGGCGCGGGACCTCTCGGACCACAGCAGCCTCGAGGTCGCGTACGCCGTGGGCGAGCCGGTCTCGGTCGACGAGCTCCTCGCCAGCTGGGGGCGGGCCTTCGACGCGCTGGTCCTGGTCGACCCCGCCCTGAGCGCGGTGCAGGTGCGCTTCTTGACGCCGCTCCCGCCGCGGCTCACCTGGGGGACGGTCAAGCAGCTCCTCGCCTTCCACGAGGTGGAGGTGCGCGAGCGCGCGCCGCAGCAGGGCGACGCGCCGGGGGCGCCCTGGATCATCGAGGCCGTCGCCAGGCGCAATGCGGCCAACACCCCGCCGATCCCGCGCCTGGTCCCTCCCGGCGTCGCCCCAGCAGGCGACGAGGTGGTGACCGCGGTGTTCCCGGTGCGCCACGGGGCCGGCGCCACGATCTTCGCCACCCTGCGGCAGCTGGCGTCTCGCCTGGACCGCCACGCCAACGTGGTCTACGTGCAGGGGCCCGAGCTGGTCCTGGCGGTCGACCTGGCCTCGCGGGTGCGCTACTACGCGCGGCTGGTGGCGGCGCTCGACGTCGCCGGGCCCCAGAAGGAGCTGCGGGTGTACGCCGTCCGCCACGCGCAGGTCGAGCGCCTGGCCGAGCTGGTGACCGGCGTGCTGCGGGCGCAGGGAGGCGGCGGCTCGGGCGGCGGCCCGGTCCGGCCGGCGCCGACGCCGGGTGGGGGCGGCCCGGAGGTGCTGCCCGACCCCCGCACCCGCCGGCTGGCGGTGGTGGCGCTCCCCTTCGACCTCCCGCTGGTGGAGCGGGTGATCGACACCTTCGACGTCCCGAAGGCGGGGCCGCCCGACGCCGAGCTGCGGGTCTACCGCTGCCAGCACGCCCGGGCGGAGGAGCTCGCCGCCCGGCTGCGCGAGGTGTTCGCGGCGTCGGGCGGCGGCGCCCCCGCGCCCGCCGGCGCCGCCGCCCCTGCCGCGCCCGAGCAGCAGGGCCCGGGCCAGGAGCCGGTGCAGGTGGTCGCCGCCCCCGAGACCGAGTCGCTGCTGATCACCGCCACCCCGCGCGGTCACCGCGAGGCCCTGCGCGTGCTCGCCGAGGTCGACCGGCGCCCGCCGCGCGTCCTGATCGAGGTCCTGGTGTGGGAGGTGGCCACCCCCACCGATCAGCTCACGGTCGGGGTGGAGCTGGCCGGCCTCACCAACGCCCACGAGGACTCCACGCGCCCCGCGGCGGCGACCTCCTTCGGCCTGTCGGACCTCGCCCCCGTCACCGGCCCCGACGGGCGGGTCGTGCGCCTGGGCCGCACCCCCCGGGCCTCCAGCGGGCTCACCGCGGTCCTCACCCGCGACGCCTTCGACAAGCTGCCGATCCTGCTCTCCATGGCGCACACCTTCGAGCGCTCCCACCTCGTCACCCGCTCGATCACCGCGGTCGACGACGGCAAGAAGGCGAGCTTCTCGGTGGCGAACACGCAGCCGTTCATCGTGCAGCAGGTGAGCAACGGCGTGATCAGCCCCAGCGTCAACAACGCCTCGGCCGAGACCCGCCTGGAGGTGACCCCGCGGGTCCACCCCGACCGCTCCCTGACCCTGGAGGTGAGCCTCACCCTGTCCTCGTTCTCGGGCTCGGGCTCGGTGGAGCTGCCTCCGGGCACCAACTCGCGCGCCTACACCGGCGAGGCGATCACCGTCGCCGACGGCAGCTACGCGGTGTTCGGCGGCATGGAGGCCGAGCGGGAGGACGAGGTCGAGGAGAAGGTGCCCCTGCTGGGCGACATCCCGATCCTGGGCCACTTGTTCAAGCGCTGGCGCCGCAGCCGCTCCCGCAGCCGCCTGTACGTGTTCATCCGCCCCACCGTGTTCGCCCCCGACTCCTTCGCCGCCGAGGCGCGCCTGGCCGATCGCCTGCGGGCCCGGGCCCACACCGACGCCGGACGCGCCCCCTGGCTGCCGGCCCTGGTGCAGCAGAGCGACCTGCGCGCCGGCTACACCCTGCAGGACGAGGCGTTCGCGGTGTTCGGGACGGGGAGCGCGTCTCCCTTCGACTGACTTTCGCGCTCGCGCTCGTGCTCTTGGTCGTGCTCGCTCCTTCTCGCTCCTTCGCCCACGACCACGACCACGAGCGCGAGCGCGAGCGCGACATCAACGCACGAGGGGCCCATGCGGTTAACTCACGCTCCTGCATGTCATTATCGCCCCCACCTAAACCCCCTCCTGCCGCTCCTCGTCTCCGTTGAGACCTGCAGGAACCTCTGTAGAATCCGCGCTCTCGTTAACTCGTTCAGACTGAGGGATCTATGCCGAGCAACCACAAGGCCCGGCTCGGCCTCCTGGCGCTGGCGCTGCTCCTGGGCGCGGCCGGCGAGGTGGCCGCCCAAGAGAAGCCCAGCGACAGCGCCTCCCTGGTGGTGGAGTACGCGGCGAACGAGGACATCAACGCCTCGCAGATCCTGGCCCAGTGGGCCAAGAACTTCGACGCCTTGCTGATCCAGGACCCGCAGGTCGCCACCGTCCGCGTCAAGTTCCTGACCCACATCAACCGCGACATGACCTGGGGCACGGTCAAGTCGATCCTCGACTTCCACGACATCGTGGTGGTGGAGAGCCAGCCCAACGGCACCGGCCCCTGGGTGATCCGGGCCCACCACCGGCGCAACATCGCGCAGAAGGAGGGGCCGCCCTGGCGCTACGTGGAGGGCGACGACGTCCCCGACCACGAGGAGATCGTCACCGCGGTCTTCCAGATCAAGAACGGGGCCGGCAACTCGATCTTCGCCACGGTGCGCGGCCTGCTCACCCGCGACACCAACCGCATCGGCAACATCCTGTACGTGCCGGGGCCCGAGGTCCTCATCATCGTCGACCTCGCCAGCAAGGTCCGCTACTACGGCCGGGTGATCGAGGCCCTCGACGTGGCCGGGCCGCGCCAGCGCATGGAGATCTACCAGGTCAGCTTCGCGCCGGTGCAGGACCTCGCCAACGTGCTCACCAACGTCTTGGGCACGCTGGGCGGCTCGGGCACCGGCGGCCAGGGCGGTCAGCAGGGGCCGGTGGTGGTCAACCAGGGCGGCCGCGCCGGCGCCGGCCAGTCGCAGGTGATCGCCGACCCGCGCACCAACCAGCTGATCGTCGCCGCCTTCCCCCTCGACTTCCCCCTGATCGAGCGAGTGGTCAACGCCCTCGACGTGCGCGTGGCGGCGCCGACGGGCCGGTTCCACGTCTACAAGTGCAAGGACTCGGACGCCGAGGACCTCGCCGCCAAGATCCAGGAGCTGTTCACCGGACAGGCGGCCGCCCGGCCCTCCAGCAGCTCGACCCAGCCCGGCCGTCCCGGGCAGGCCGCGCCCGCCCGCCCCGCTGGGACCACCTCGGCGGTCTTGAGCGAGGCGGCCGGCGTGGGCGAGGTCGAGACCCGGATCGTGGCCGACGAGCGGACCAACTCGCTGCTGATCCAGGCGGAGGACCGCTCCTATCGGGAGATCCTGGCGGTCCTCAACCAGCTCGACCGCAAGCGGCAGCGGGTCATGATCGAGGCCGAGGTGTGGGAGATCTCCACCCCCACCGACAGCATGACCATCGGCTTCGAGCTGGCCGCCCTCACCAACGCCCACGAGGACAGCAACCGGCCGGCGGCGGCGACCAGCTTCGGCCTGTCGACCCTCGACGTCGCCACCGACGCCGACGGGAACCCCACCCGCCTCAGCCGCACGCCCAACATCGCCACGGGGCTCACGGCGATCCTCACCCGGGACACCTTCGACAAGATCCCGATCCTCATGACGGCGGTCGCCAACTACGGCGAGTCGCGCCTGGTGACCAAGCCGTTCGCGATCACCAACGACAACACCCCGGCCACCTTCACCCTGGCCGACCGGCAGCCGTTCTTGACCAGCACCCTCAACGGCGCCCTCTCGCAGCAGAACGTGCAGTACGCCGACGCCAACTCGACCTTGACCATCGAGCCGCAGGTGGCGTCCGAGAACAACCTGACCCTCAAGCTGACCCTGGAGATCTCGACCTTCGGCGCCCGGATCTCGCAGGACCTGCCGCCCGCCACCAACACCCGCAAGTACGAGGGCGAGGTCACCGTCCCCAACAACGAGTACGTGGT
Organism: Planctomycetota bacterium; assembly: GCA_041690735.1. Taxonomy (GTDB): domain Bacteria; phylum Planctomycetota; class J058; order J058; family J058; genus JAWLGW01. The sequence goes on along the minus strand of JAWLGW010000168.1, from coordinate 3,893 downwards.
GTTCGGCGGCCTGGAGCGCGAGACGGAGAGCTACTCGGAGAACAAGATCCCCTTCCTGGGCGACATCCCGATCCTGGGCCACCTGTTCAAGACCAAGACCTGGGACAAGAGCAAGTCCAAGCTCTATATCTTCATCCGCCCCACGATCTTCAGCGACGACAAGTTCGGCGGCGAGACCCGCCTGGCCGACGCCATGCGCGAGCGGGCCCACGTGGAGAGCTCCCGCGAGGAGTGGCTGCCGCCGATCGTGGCGGACCGCTACCTCAAGGGCGCCGGCTACAGCCTGCAGGACGAGGCGTTCGACGTGTTCGGCACCGGCAGCGGGAACCCCTTCTCGTCCACCGTCCACATGCCGGAGGACGACGGGTAACGCGGATGAGCCACCGCCCCGGGCCCACCGCCGAGGATGCCAAGGAGCTGTCGCCCCTGCGACAGCTCCTCGGCGTTGCGTCGAATGAAACCGCAGAGATCGCAGAGGGCGCAGAGAAGACGCAGAGACATGGACCGCTCTGCGTCTCCTCTGCGATCTCTGCCGTTCCTCTTCACCTGTCGCCGAGCCTGAAGGCCACCGCTGGCGATCCAGCTCTCTGCGTTTCCTCTGCGGTCTCTGCGACCTCTGCGGTTCCTTCTTCCTCTTCGGCTGAGTCCAGGAGCGCGCTCCCATGAGGCGCCGCATCCTCAAGGCCCTGGTCCGCGAGGGCGCCCTCACCGAGGAGCAGGTCGAGCAGGCCCTCGCCGAGGAGCAGGAGACCGGCGTCAGCTTCGACCGGATCCTGCGCGAGAAGGGGTGGGTCACCGAGGAGCGGCTGCTCACGGTGATCCACCGCAAGACCTTCTGGCCCTACGAGCGCGCCCTGGGCGACAAGGACGTGCCCAAGGAGTTCCTGGAGAAGGTCCCCCTCCACCTGGCCCGCAAGCACAACCTGGTGTGCGTGGGGGTGGACGCCGAGGGCACCTACCGGGTCGCCACCTGCGAGCCCTTCAACTACCACTCCATGGACGAAGTCTCCTCGCTGCTCGAGGCCGAGGTGTCGCCCGTCCTGGCGAGCCGCTCGGAGATCACCGCGCTGCTCAACCGCTCCTACACGGGCAAGGGCGAGGACTTCAGCGAGCAGATCGCCGAGCTCGACGGGGACGAGGGGCTGGTCAAGGTCGAGGACGAGGACGACCTCATCGAGAACATCCTCGACGACCAGGACAAGGGCCCGATCATCCGGCTGGTCAACCGGATCATCTTCGACGGCTACCGGATGCGCTCCTCCGACATCCACTTCCAGCCGCTGGAGGAGAAGCTGCTGGTCCGCTACCGGATCGACGGCATCCTGTACAGCAAGGACGAGATCCCCAAGCAGTACCAGGACGCGGTGATCACCCGCCTCAAGGTCATGTCGAAGATGGACATCGCCGAGCGGCGGCTGCCGCAGGACGGCCGCGCCAGCTGCCAGATCGGCGACAGCGAGGTGGACATCCGCTTCAACTCGGTCCCCACCGCCTACGGCGAGCGGGTGGTGCTGCGGCTCCTCGACAAGTCGTCCAAGACCTACGCCCTGGAGTCGATCGGCCTCAGCACCGAGGACTACCGGCGGGTGTCGCGCCTGATCGGCTACCAGCACGGGATCATCCTGGTGACCGGCCCCACCGGCTCGGGCAAGACGACCACCCTGTACGCCGGCCTGTCGAAGATCAACTCCGACACGATCAACTGCATCACCATCGAGGACCCGGTCGAGTACCACCTGGACGGGATCAGCCAGATCCAGGTGTCCACCAAGAAGGGGCTCACCTTCGACAAGGGCCTGCGGGCGCTGCTCCGGCAGGACCCCGACGTCATGATGGTGGGCGAGATCCGCGACGGCGAGACCGCCCGCATCGCCATCCAGGCGGCGCTCACCGGACACCTGGTCTTCTCGACCCTGCACACCAACGACGCCCCCTCCTCGGTCACCCGCCTGCTCGACATCGGCGTGGAGCCCTACCTGGTGGCCTCCTCGGTGATCGCGGTGATCGCCCAGCGCCTGGTGCGCGTGATCTGCCCCGAGTGCCGCAGCGAGTACGAACCCACCCAGGAGGAGCTCGACGAGGTCGGCCTCACCCGCGACAAGCTGATCGACGGCCTGGTGTACCTGGGCATGGGCTGCGAGCGCTGCATCGAGACCGGCTACGTGGGCCGGACCGCGATCTACGAGATCCTGACGGTTACGGAGGCGGTGCGGGAGAAGGTGATCGCGCGCGCCGGCGCGAGCGTCATCAAGGAGGTGGCCATGGGCCAGGGCATGAAGACCCTCCGCATGGACGGCGCCCGCAAGGTCGTCGAGGGGGCCACCACCGTGGAGGAGGTCCTCCGCGTGACGCAGCTCGACGTGGGGTAGGTACTCGTGCAGGCTGTAAGGAACCGCAGAGAGCGCAGAGAACGCAGAGAGGCGCTGAGAAGCTCTTGCGAGTCCGACCCGTCACTCACGGAAATCCGAGACCAGCCTGCGGATGCCGTCTTTGAGGACCCTGACGTTGAAGTTGATGAGCAGCCCTACCTGCTTGCCGGAGAGTCGCAGGTAGGTGAGCAGCTGCGCCTCGTGAACCGCACCCAACTCCTTCACCGCCTTGACCTCGACCACGACCTCCTCGTCGACAAGGAGATCGAGGCGGTATCCGCAATCGATCAACAGTCCGTCGTAGGTCACCGGTTGAGGCTTCTGATGCTCGACCAACGACCCCTGACGGGTCAGCTCAAACCGCAGGCACGATTCGTAGGTGGACTCCAGCAGCCCGGGACCAAGCGATCGGTGGCCCCGCATTGCGGCTCCGATGATCTTCTCTGTCACTGCGTTGATCTCTGCGCTTGCTCTGCGCTCTCTGCGATCTCTGCGGTTCATTTTCCGCCCCCTCCAGGAGCCGAACATTACCCGACCGCTCGAACAGAGAGAGGCGAGTAGATGCCGGTCTTCCAGTACAAAGCGCTCGACCAGTCCGGGGAGCCGAAGACCGGCATCATCGACGCCACCACCGCCAAGGACGCCCGCGAGAAGCTGCGGGGGCGCAAGCTGTTCGTCACCGAGATGGCCCCGGTCAAGCGGGGCAAGGACAAGCAGCTCCCCAAGAAGGCGGACGGCGACGAAGGCGGCGGCGCCATGGAGATCTTCTCCACCGAGGGGGCCAGCTTCAGCCTGCAGAAGCTGTTCCTCGGGCGGGCGCGCGCCGAGCTGTCCAGCGTCACCCGCCTGCTGGCGACGCTGCTGCGGGCGGGGATCCCGCTGGTCGACGCCATCAGCTCGGTGATCCAGCAGATCGAGGACCCCTACCTGTCGACCGTCATGCGGCAGGTGCGCGAGGACCTGCAGGGGGGCGTGGGCCTGGCCGACTCCTGCGCGCAGCACCCCGAGCTGTTCGACCCCCTGTTCGTCAACATGGTGCGGGCCGGCGAGGCCTCGGGCGCCCTGGACGAGGTGCTGCGCCGGCTGGCCGACTTCATGCAGGCCCAGGCCCGCATGAAGAACCGGGTGTCGGCGGCGCTCACCTACCCCATGATCATGGCGGTCATGGGCTTCGGCGTGGTGTGCTTCCTGCTCGCCTTCGTGGTCCCCAAGATCATCAAGGTGGTGACCAAGCGGGGGACCCAGCTCCCCCTGCCCACCAAGATCCTGGTCACGGTCCAGGACGCGTTCCTCGGCTACTGGTGGGTGGGCCTGCTGGGGGCCCTGGCGGCGTGGGTCCTGTACACGGCGATCGTCCGCACCGAGCGCGGCGCCATGGCCCGGGACACCTACAAGCTCAAGCTGCCGGTGGTGGGCGACCTGTTCCGCAAGCAGTCGGTGGCCCGCTTCTCCCACACCTTCGCCACCCTGCTCCGCTCGGGCATCCAGGCCACCGAGTGCCTGCGGATCCTCTCCAGCGTGGTG
>JAWLGW010000167.1:0-9169 GCA_041690735.1 Planctomycetota bacterium | reverse complement strand
GTGCCGGGAGGCGCCCGCATGGACATCGTCACCCACGCCCTCATGGGCACGATCGTCGCCAGCCCGTGGCTCCAGAGTCACCCCGAGGCGGCGGCCGGGTTCATGTTCGGCGCCGTGCTGCCGGACCTCGACGCCTTCAGCCGGGTGTTCGGGCGGCAGGCCTTCCTGCGCGCCCACCAGACCTACAGCCACGCCTTCCCCACCATCGCCGCGATCGGCGGCGTCGCCTGGGCGGTGCGCGAGGCGACCGGCACCTACGCGCCCTGGGCGCCGCTGGCGCTGGCGCTGGGCATGGCGTTCCACACGGTCCTCGACTGGACCAACACCTACGGGATCACCCTGTTCGCCCCCTTCTCCCGGCGACGGTTCTGCAAGGAGTGGGTGTTCTTCATCGACGCCACCGTCGTGACCGCCTCGATCGGGGTGCTGGCGGCGCTGGGCCTGCGCATGAGCCGAGGCGAGCCGCCGGGGACCACCCTGCAGCTCGCCTACGGGCTGGCCATGCTCGGCTACTGGCTGCTCAAGGTCGTCCTGCGGCGGCGGGCGGAGCGGCGGTTCGCGCCGCCGGGCACGCTGGCCCTGCTGCCGAGCGCCCTCAGCCCGCTCCACTTCTACGGCACCGCCCGCGCCGCGAGCGAGACGGGCGAGGAGGCCGCCGCCGCGCGGACCTTTCGCCTCAACGCCCTCACCGGCGCGATCGACCAGGACCAGGAGGTGCCGCTCCTCGACGGCGACTACCGCGAGGTGCTCGAGGCGCTGCCCGAATACCAGGCCATGCGGGCCCTGTCGCCCGCCTATCACGTGGTCCAGGCGGCCCCCGACGAGGACGGCGTCCGGCTCACCTGCCGCGACCTCAGGACCCGCAACTTCTCGACTCGGTTCGGCGAGCTGGACGTGCGCCTGGACGCAGCGGGGCGGGGCGCCGGGGGGGTGTTCCACGTATGCCCGCCGACGCTGCGGACGCCGCGCCGGCCGGACCGCGCCGGACCGCCGGCTTCCGGTTCTCGGCGGTGGACGGGGCGGCGATCGCCGCCTGCGCCGCCGGCACCTGGGCCCTCGGCGACCTGCCGCCCGAGCAGGCCTGGATCCGGTGGCTGCCGGCGGTGGCCCTGGGGCACTTCTTCCTGTTCTGCAACGTGTTCCGGGTCCGCCGCGCCTACGAGCTCGCCTGGACCGCCGCCTTCCTGGTCAACTTCACCGCCTGGTTCCTGGGGGGCGACTTCTCCTGGGGGGGCGTGCTGGGGGTGCAGGCGCCGCTGACGGCGCTCGCGATCGGCGCCGAGATGCGCAGCCCGCGCTACCACGGGATCGGCAGCCGGCGGCTCAACGGGCGCCTCGACGCCTACCTGCGCGGCGAGGTGTAGACCGCGAGCGCTACGGCTCGTGAGGCTCGAACCGCAGCGCCACCGAGTTGAGGCAGTAGCGCTGCCCCGTGGGCGGCGGCCCGTCGGGGAAGCGGTGCCCGAGGTGGGCGTCGCACCGGGCGCACAGCACCTCTTCGCGGACCATGCCGTGGCTGCGGTCGGTCTCCACCGCCAGCCGGCCCTCCTCGATCGGCTCCCAGAAGCTGGGCCAGCCGCTGCCGGAGTCGAACTTGGTCTGGGAGGAGAACAGGGGCTGGTCGCAGCACACGCAGCGGAAGATCCCCGGCCGCTTCTCGCTCAGGAAGCAGCCCGAGAAGGCGCGCTCGGTCCCCCGCTCGCGCGTCACGTGGTAGGCCTCGGGCGAGAGCTCCGCCCGCCACTCGGCGTCGCTCTTGCTCACCTTGTCGCGCTCGATCGTCTCGTCGCTCATGGAGCGCCTCCTCTCGTCACGCTACGTCGGCCGCGCCGCGCCGCGAAGGGGTAGCGCGACGGCCTCCCGTGGGTGCCGCCCTCTCCCGCCTACCTGCGTTGCCTGCTGGAGGGCGCCCGCGAGCAGGGTCTCAGCGCCGAGTGGACGGTGCGCCTCCGCGGCGTCACGGCGCGAGACGGCGGCGTCCCCTCCTGAGGCGCGGCGCCGCTCCGGCACAGGCCGTGCGCGTAATGCACGCGGAAGGGAGCACACACCATGACCGAGTGGCACGACCTGCGAGCGCGAGACCTCATGACTTCGCCGGTGCGCGTGATCGAGCGCGAGCTGTCCGCCCAGGAGGCCCTGCGGATCCTGAGCGAGGAGCGGGTCACCGGCGCGCCGGTGGTGGACGGACGTGGCGCACCGGTGGGCGTGGTGACCCTGGTGGACATCGTCGACTTCGTGGCTGGCCTGGAGCGCGAGGGTCCCGTGGGGACCTTCTACGGGAGGGGCTCGCTGCGCTGGGATCGGGAGAGCGGGTCCTTCGCCAACTTCGACTTCGACGAGGACCCGCTGCGCTCGGCGCTGGTCGACGAGGTCATGTCGCCCAACCTGATCACGGTGACCCCCGAGGCCGGCTTCGACGAGGTGGTGCGCGTCATGGCCGACGAGGAGGTGCATCGGGTGCTCGTGGTGGAGGAGGGCAACCTCAAGGGGATCGTGAGCACCAGCGACGTGATCAAAGCCCTGGCCGGACGCCTCTCACCCCGCTGATCCCTGCCGCCCAAGGAGGATAGGGGCCCCCCCTACCCCTGCGCCCCGGCCGCCGCTAGGCTCCAGTTGGGTTCCAACCATCGCGGAGGTGAGGTGAGCGACCATGAACGAGGTTCGGCGGCCCCGGTCGGGGAGGCCGCCTCCGCCCTCGGCGACGCCGAGGCGCGCGAGCTCGCCATGCGGCTCGAGCTCGCCTTCGACCACCTCGGGATCGGCACCTGGTGGCTGACGCCCACCGGCGAGGCGCGGATCGACGAGCAAGAGCGGGCGCTGCTGGGCCTGCCCGCCGGACGCCACACCCTGGACCTCGACGAGTTCCTGGGGCGGGTGCACGAGGACGACCGCGAAGACGTGACGCGTCAGGTGCGATCCCTGCTGGTGGAGGGCGCGCAGGACCAGTGCGACTTCCGCTATCGCCGCCCCGACGGCGCGCTGCGCTGGCTGAGGTCCCACGGCGCGGCGGTGCGGGACGGGGCGGGGCGCGTCACCCGCGTGGTGGGGATCAACTACGACGACACCGAGCGCAAGCAGGCCGAGGAGTCGCTCCGCGACCTCGCCCTGACCCTGGAGGAGCGCGTGCGGGAGCGGACCGCCGAGCTCGAGCGGCAGTCGCTCGAGCTGCGCCGCCTCGCGCGCCAGCTGAGCGCGGCCGAGCTCGCGGAGCGCCAGCGCGTCGCGACCTTGCTCCACGACGACCTGCAGCAGCTGCTGGTGGCGGCGAAGATGCGGGCGACGCAGGCGGTCGCCCCCACCGTCCCGGCGCCGCGGCGCGCCGAGCACGAGCGCGCGCTGGGCGAGTACCTCGACGCGGCGATCGCCGCCTCGCGCCGCCTCGCCTCCGAGCTGTGCCCGCCGGCCCTCGACGAGGGCGGGCTGGCCGAGGCGCTGGAGTGGCTGTGCGATCAGTTCGCGGCGCTCCACCAGCTGACCGTCGAGCGCTCCTGCGACCCGGATGCCACCCCCGACGAGCCCGAGGTGCGCGGCTTCCTGTTCTGGGCTGCCCGCAGCCTGCTGCTCAACGTCGTCAAGCACTCGGGCGTCGATCGCGCGAGCCTGCGGCTGGAGCGAGAGGGGCCCGACGTCCGGCTCACGGTGGCCGACGAGGGCGTGGGCTGCGACGCGCAGGTGGTGCAGACCCGGCCCGCCCGCGGCGCCCCCTTCGGGCTGCGTCACGTCCGCCAGCGCGTCGCCCTCCTCGGGGGACGGGTCGAGCTGCAGGCAGCCCCCGGCGGGGGCTGCCGGGTCTCCCTCCTGCTCCCGCGGCGGCTCCTCCCTCCCGGCTAGCGCTCGGCTAGCGCGGAGAACCCGCCGGGAGCGTGCCGCGCGGCTCGGGGCGCTGCTCCGCCTCCGGTCCCGCGGTGATGCCAGCCGGCGGCGCCGGCGCGCGCCGCCCGTCGGGCACCACCCGCCACAGGACGCCGGTGCCCGCCCGCGGCGCCAGGCTGGGCACGGGCGTGGAGAGGACCCGGAACTCGCCCATGTCGACCACGTACAGGGCTCCGTCGGCGACCAGCACGTCGATCGGGCGGCGCAGGCCCGCCGTCGGCAGCCCGGAGCGGTAGTCGTCCTTGGAGCGGAGGAAGACGCGCTGCGACCGCTCCTCCACGTCGAGCCGGAGCACACTCGGGAAGGGCGTCCCGGCGCGGGGGCGACCGGTGAACGGCGTCAGCGGCCCCCACACGGCCAAGTACAGCGCGTCTCGCGGGCCGACCTCGCCGGCGGCGTCGAAGGCCAGCTTCGTCAGGCCCGAGTGGGGGGCGAAGATCATGTGCGGCCGCTGGACGTGCGGCGGGTGCGTCAGCAGGGGGCGGGGTGCCGGCCCCGCCGCGGGGGCGAAGGCGTCGTCGGTGATCGACCGCCCCGCGGCGAAGTCCGGCCACCCGTACCAGGCGCCCTCCACGACCCGCAGCAGGGTGTCGGGCGCGTCCTTGATCGGCCGGCTCCCCCGCTCGTCCATGCCGTTGTCGGCGGCGTACAGCCGACCCTGCGGGCTCCAGGCGAGGCCGAACGGGTTGCGCAGCCCCCAGGCGTAGACCTCGAGGTCGCTGCCGTCGAGGTCCATGCGGAGCACCGCGCCGTTGCCCCGGGTGACGCCGGGAGCCCGCGGCCCCGCCTCGCCGAAGGGGGCGAAGGGGCCGGTGGTCACCCACACCGAGCCCTGCGCGCCGCCCAGCAGGAAGGGGTTGAGGGTGATCACCCGCCGCCGGCGCAGCGCGAGGGTGCGGGGGGTCTGGTCGTGCAGCCCCGGGTAGCGCTGCAGCCAGCCGAGCAGGAAGTTGTCCATGCCGACGACCCCCGAGTTGGTGACCGTGCCCTGGCCCACGTACAGCTTGCCGTCGGGGCCGAGCGCCAGCTGGTTGTTGCTGTGGTCCCCCTCGCTCGGCAGCCCGGTCACCAGGTCGACCACCCGCCCGTCGGGCTCGATGCGGGAGACCGCCCCGCGGTGCGACACGTACAGCCGCCCCTGGTGCCACAGCAGGTCGGTCACCGGACCGACCAGCGCTTCGGTCACCACCGACAGCGCGCCCGAGGGGGTCAGCCGCAGGACGCGCGCCGGGGCGCTGACGTCGCCGTACACCCACCCGGCCTCGGCCACGTACAGGTTGCCGTCGTCGTCGCGCTCCACGCTGGTGGGGTAGGTCAGGTCGGTCAGCACCGCCTCGACCCGGTAGCCCTCGGGCGCGTCCACCTGCGCCGCGTCGGGCGGCGGGACCTCCAGCGGGACCTCGGCCGCGGCCTGCGGCAAGGGCGGCCGCGGCACGGCCGCCAGGCGCGGCTCGGTGCAGGCCGCCGCGCCCCCGGCGACCGCGGCGACGAGGGCGAAGGCGAGACGCCGTCGCCTCGCGGGGGACAGCCCCTGTCGGACGCGGGACATGCGCTCCTCCTACGCAGCGCCACGACGCCGCGCCGGCCGGGGGTGCAAACGACCGGCCGCTCACCGGAACAGGAGCGGCAGCGTCACCTCGCTCGGCGCCCGCCCGCGGCCGAAGCGCAGCCCGCGCAGGGTGCGCAGGACCCGCCTCGCCGCGGCCGCCTCGGCGGTGCCCGGGGCGGAGAGGCACACCAGCGTGTCGGCCAGAGTGCGCGCCCGGGTCACGCTGCCGTCGCGGGCGAGGTCGAGCCGCACGCTCAGCATGCCGTGCAGCGGCCCCTCCTCGGCGCCGACCGCCTCGCCCAGGGCGGGGACCGCGTCCTCGAGGACCCGGTCCACCGCGGCCGCGGCGTGGCCGCCCTCCACGAAGGGGCGCGGCTCGGTGAACCAGCCGTGCACCACCAGGCGCCCCTCGCGGGGGTCGTGGGTGCCCGAGACCCGCGTCACGCCATGGGGGAAGCGGGGGTCGAACACCACCAGCCGGTTGAACCGCGCCGGGATCCGGGTCACGAAGCTGCTCAGCTCCCGGTCGGCGGCGTCGGTGAAGTGGGGCCAGTAGTCGAGCACCTCGGGCCGCAGCAGCTCCGTCTCCCCCCCGCTGAACTTGGGCCGCCCAGGGGTGAGGGAGTAGACCCAGGCCCAGGGGCCGTGCGGCACGTCCGAGTGCAGGTGCTGCTGGCAGCCCTCGACGTAGCAGCTCAGCCAGGGGGGCGAGACGTCCCAGCAGCCGAGCGTGCGCCGCCCCCACAGGACCAGCGCCTCGTGGAACCGCCGGTACAGCGCCTCGGGGAAGTACTCCCAGGCCGGGGTGCGCAGGAGCGTGTACTGGTCGGGGACGTGCCAGTAGTCCCACACGAACCGATCGGCCCGGGTGGAGCGCACCTCGCCGAACCGCTCGTCGAACACGCCGCGCAGGGCGCGCGCCTGGTCGTAGAAGCCGTCCTTGATCAGATGGAAGCGCCGGGCCATGACGCCACGTTACGGCGCGCCCTCCGGCGCGTCGATGGCCACCGGCTCGGCCACCAGGGCCAGCGGCCCCTCGGGGCCCCGGGTCACCACCACCACCCGCTCCGGCCCCGCGGCCTCGCTGGGGAGTCGGCGCCGCAGCGCCTCGGGGTCGACGGGCGCCGCCCGCCGCTTGACCACCAGCCGCCCGACCCCCACCTCGCGCAGCCAGCGCGCGACGCGCTTGCGGTTGAAGGGGCCATGGCGCAGCACCCGCCACACCTTGGCGAAGGGCGTCGCCGGCGCGCGATCGCAGGACAGGTAGGCCACCTGGGCGTCGAGCTGCCAGGCGTCCAGCTGGCTCGCCAGCGCCCGCACCAGGCCAGCGCGGATCACCGCCGGGTCGGGCTCGAGCAGGTAGGCGCCGGGTCCGGCCACCCGCGCCGGCAGGTCCGCCGGCCCCTGCAGCTCGTGCGGACCCGGCAGGACCACCGCGATCGGCCCCGCCGCCCGGCGCAGCGCGCCGAACGCCAGCACCGCCTCCTTGAGCTCCCCCTGCCAGGAGACCAGCTCCAGCCCGGCCTCGGGGGGCACCTCCTCGCGATCGACGGCGGGCGCCACCTTGACCAGCACGTCGGGCACCCGCGCCAGCAGGTCCTGCACCGCCAGCAGCGGCGGCCGCATGGCGTGCAGGCTCACGAACCGCTTGCCCTCCCCCCGGCGCGCCGGGTCGGCGAAGGCCGCCGGCGCGTCGAGCTCGGTCAGGGGCGTCGCCGACCAGTCCGCCACCCGGACCTCGACCCGCCCCGCCAGCCCCAGCGCGGCCACGTTGTGCTCGAGCAGCGCCGCCCGCACCGGGTCGACCTCGAAGGCGAGCACCCGCTCCACGACCCGCGCCAGCGCGAAGGTGTCGCCGCCGATCCCCGCGCCGAGGTCGAGCACCCTCGGATACGCGGCGAAGCGCGCCGCCCGCCAGGCCGCCACGGCGGCGCCGCTCGCCTGCTCCAGCGCCTCCGCCACCAGCAGCAGCCGCTCCGCCTCCGGCAGCTTGCCCGCCGCCCGCTGCCGCAGGGCGGCCTGATCCAGCAGCCAGGCCGCCTGATCGGCGTCGAACCCCTCCCCGCGCAGGCGCTGCACCACCGGCAGCGGGTCGAGCGGGCCCGCCCCCAGCTCGTCCAGGGCCTGCGACGCCCGCGCGGAGCGCAGGAAGGCCACGCCCTCGACGGTCAGCGCGCGCATCGCTCCACCAGCAGCTCGTAGATCGCCTCGGGCCGGCGCAGGCGCGCGGCTGCCTGGCGCGCCTCGGGGCCGAACACCCAGGTGGGCACCTTCGACTTGGGGTGCCCCTCCGTGAAGCCCACCTGCTCGAGGTGGCCGTGGTCGCTGGTGATCACGACCAGCACCTCGGGGCCGGTCTCGGCGAGGAGCGCGGCGACGAAGCGCTCGATGGTGGCGAAGGTCTGCCGGGCCAGGTCCACCCGGCCGGTGTGGCTGACCAGGTCCGCCAGCTGGTACTTGTAGAACACCAGCCGGTGACGCCGCGACAGGGCGGTCAGCACGCTCGCCGCCTCCTCCACGCTCCGCGGGGAGAGCGGCGCCACGCCGAACGCCGCCAGGTCGAGCTCGCGCTCCAGCTCGTGGGTGAGGCTCCCGGTCAGCGCCTCGCCCGCCCGGACGTCGTCCCAGGTGCGCAGCCGCACGCCCGCCTCCCGCGCCGCGTACACGAACACGTTCTTGTTGATCTCGGCGGCCGTGAACAGCTGGGCGAAGCCGCGGCGGTCGGTCCCCCGCAGGCGCAGGCGCTCGCCCCGCCAGGTCAGCCGATCCTCCGCCTCGGCCAGCGAGACGTGCCGCAGGAGGTCCTCCGCGTAGCTCCCGCGCAGGAACGGCAGGTGGAGGGGGAACAGCGCGTTCGCCAGGCAGGCGTCGGGCACGGCGCGGAGCAGGTTGCGCTCCGCCACCAGCGCCTCCAGCGCCTGGGCGTCGAGCCCCAGCCCTTGCATGAGCCCGTGCCGCCCGAGGGCGTCGAAGCCGGTGAAGATCGAGGTGTAGGTGATCGCGCACTCGATCGCGCCTCGCTCGCGGCCCCCTGTGACGTCGGTCGCCACCAGGGCACCCGGCGCCGGACCCGCGGTGACGTCGAGGGGGTCCTCTCCCAGCGCGCCCGGAGGGAACAGGAACCGGCTGCCGGCGTAGATCGAGTCGGGCCGGTCGTGGCCGAGAGGGTCGACGCCCACCGAGTCGAGGGCGATCAGCACGGCCCGCATCGCGGCGGCTACTTGACCTCGTCGCGCAGCACCTGCTCGCGGGGCTTGAGCTGCAGGTAGGCCTCGTACTGCTCGGTGGTCAGGACCTCCCGCACACCGCTCCGCGCCTGCTCCACGTTGGCGACGACCGCCTCGTCGAAGCTCTCGCGGGACATCTGCTTGCTCGCCAGGCGGTCCACCAGGTCGAGCCGCTGCTTCAGCTCCGCCTGGAGCACCTCGCGCAGCCTCTCCTCCTGCGGCTGGGACAGCTCCAGCTTCACCCGCAGCTTGAGCAGCTTGATCCCGATCTCCCGCTGCAGCCGGTCCTCCCACCGCTGGCGCCGGCGCTGATCGCGGCGCGCCGGTCAAGCCACGTTGCAGGGCGTCAAGCCGCGTTACGCGGCCGGCAGGCGCAGCTCGCCGCAGGCGAGGGCGTCCTCGACCCGCTCGCCCGGCGCGATGCGCGTGCCCGGCAGCACGCAGGCCCGGCGCACGACTGCGCCCGCGCCGACCTGGACGCCGGGGACGTGCTGCGCCTGCTCGACGAGCGCGCCCGGCG
>JAWLGW010000166.1:0-7500 GCA_041690735.1 Planctomycetota bacterium | reverse complement strand
AAGGAAGCGGGACGAACGGTCGTCGTCTCGCGTGCAGCCCGAATGATACTCCCGGCCGACCAGCGGTCAAGCCTGCGAGCAGGCTTTTTTCGCCGGTCGCCGCCCGCCGAGTCGCGCCCCCCAAATGGGGAGGTGACGGGCGTGCGGAGGCGGTCGCTCGTGCTGTCAAACCGGCGGGGCGAACGTCGTCGCCTCGCCAACAGCCCGAAGCATACCCCCGCGCCAGGGCCGGTCAAGTGTCCGGTCCAAAGAGCGCGAGGAGCAGCGGGCGAGGACGCCAGCTGCCGCCAGGGCGGCCCCTGGGGTGTCCCCGGGAGGGCCATTGGTGATCGTCGCTACCACGTTGTGAAAGAGCTGCGACCGCCGTGGCCGTCGCTTGGAGGGCGGAATGATACTCGCGAGCCCTGGCGGGTCAAGCGTGCGGAGGGAAATTCGGAAGGGTCTGAAGCCGTTGGGGTTACAGTGACGCGGCGGGGCGCTGGCCGGGCACCGCGGGGTCGCCTGCGCTGGCCGGATCCGCGGGCGCGAGCCGCGACGCAGGTCCGGCGGCCCAGAACTTGACGAGGCGGCGCGGGCTCCCTGAGAATGCCGCGCTTCCCCAACCGTTCCTGCTGTCTGGATCAGGAGAGGCCCGTGCCGCAACGACTGGTCATCCTCGGGTCGACGGGCTCCATCGGGCAGAGCACGGTGGACGTGTGCCGCAGCCTCGGCCCCGGGGAGGTGGAGGTCACCGGCCTGGTGGCCGGCTCGCAGTGGGAGGTCCTGGCCCAGCAGGCGCAGGCCCTCCGCGTGGGGCGGGTGGCGATCGCCTGCCCGGAGGGCTACCGGCGCCTGCGCGACGCCCTGGGGGGCACCGGCATCGAGGTGCTGCAGGGGTCCGAGGGCGCCTGTGCGCTGGTGGCGGACGACGCCCGCTGCGACACGGTCCTGGCGGCGATCACTGGGGCGGCGGGGCTTCCGCCGGTCCTGGAGGCCGCGGCGCGGGGTCGGCGCCTGTGCCTGTCGAACAAGGAGAGCCTGGTGCTCACCGGCCCCATCCTCGGCCGAATGGCGCGGGAGAACGGGGCGGAGCTGTTGCCCGTGGACAGCGAGCACTCGGCGATCTTCCAGTGCCTCCGTGCGGGAGAGGCCCGCGAGGCGCGGCGGCTGATCCTGACGGCCTCGGGCGGGCCGTTCCGGGAGTGGTCGGCCGAGCGGATCGCGAGCGCGACGCGAGAGGAGGCACTCGCGCATCCAACGTGGAAGATGGGTCCTTACATCACCATCGACTCGGCCACGCTGATGAACAAGTCCCTGGAGCTGATCGAGGCGCGCTGGCTGTTCGACCTGCCGGCCGAGCAGATCGACGTCGTCGTGCACCCCCAGTCCATCGTCCACTCGATGGTGGAGTTCGTGGATGGCTCCGTGATGGCGCAGCTCGGCGTCCCCGACATGCGCGTCCCCATTCAGTACGCGCTCACGTATCCGGAGCGGCGCCCGCTCGAGACGGCGCCCTTCGACCTGGCCGCGATCGGCCAGCTGTCCTTCGAGCCGGTCGACCGGGACCGCTTCCCGGCGCTCGACCTCGCCTACGAGGTCTTGCGGCGCGGCGGCGTCGCGGGCGCGGTGTTCAACGCCGCCAACGAGGTCGCGCGGTCGGCCTTCCTCGATGGCGCCATTCCCTTCCCGCGCATCGTGGGGACGACCGCCCACGTCCTCGAGCGTCACCAGGCCGCAGGCCCGGGGCGTGACCTCGAGGCCCCCACCCTCGACGAGGTGCTGGAGGCGGACCGGTGGGCCCGAGAGGAGGCACAGCAGTGGATCAGGTCCTGACGGCCCTCTTCGAGCCCTTGCTCGCCGGCGGCCTGGCGGTCGACCTGACCGCGATCCGCGGGCTGCTCGGCGTCGTGCTGGGCGTCGGCGCGCTGATCTTCTTCCACGAGCTCGGCCACTTCCTGGCCGCCAAGTGGGCCGGCGTGCGGGTCGAGGTGTTCTCCCTCGGCTTCGGGCCGCGCCTGTTCGGCTTCCGTCACGGGGACACCGACTATCGCGTTTCGGGCCTGCCGCTGGGCGGCTACGTGCGCATGCTCGGCCAGGCGGACGACGACCCCAGCCAGCCGCTGACGGACCGCGAGGACGACTTCCGCAACAAGAGCGTGGGGAAGCGCTTCGTGATCCTGGTGGCGGGCGTGGTGATGAACGTCCTGCTGGCCGCCGTCGGCTTCATGGCGGCGTTCGGCCTGGGCGTCTCGTTCACCGCCCCCGAGATCGGATTGATCATGCCCGGGAGCGCCGCCGCGCGGGCCGACCTGCGCCCGGGCGACGTGGTGACGCGGATCGACGGGGAGGAGATCCTCGGCTGGCAGGACCTGCAGACGCTGGTGGCCCTGGCGGACGGGGAGCTCGCGCTCGAGGTGTTGCGGGGCGGCGAGGTGCACACCACCAAGGTCAAGCCGACCCGTGGCCCCGACGACACGCACGCCCAGCTGGGGGTCGCGCCCACGGTGGTGATCGCGGAGCTGAAGGAGGACTCGCCGCTGCGGAGGGCGGGCGCCAAGGCCGCCACCCCGGTGCTGGCCGACCGCATCCTCAACGTGTCGCCCATCGACAGCCGCGTCGACGCCGCCGAGCGCATGTCCATGGCCGAGCAGGACCGCGTGCTGGACCAGGCCGAGGGACCCCTGGCGGTGACGCTGGAGCGCACCCACTACGACCCGGCGACCGGGCGGCCGCTGCGGACCGAGCTGATCCCGGTGGAGGTGGAGCCCGAGCTGAAGCCCACGTACACGCTGGGGCTGAACGTGCCGCCCCACCCCTGGGTGCGCGAGGTGCGGCCGGACTCGGCGGCGGCCGCGGCCGGGGTGAAGGAGGGCGACCGCCTGCTGTCGCTGGGGGGCCAGGGCCCGATCACCGTCTACGACCTGGCGGAGACGGTCCGAGAGGTGGGCGCGCGGCACGGCTCGGAGCCGGTGCCGCTGGTGGTCGAGCGCCCGGACGCGAGCGGCCAGCCGCAGCGGGTGGAGCTGCAGGTGAGCCTGGCTCTGCAGAACGAGGCGGTGCTGGCGGAGGCGCTGGAGGGCGTCGAGGACCCGCAGCGCCGCCTGGAGCTGCGCAAGGAGGTGGGCAACTGGCTCCTCGGCGTCAGCTACCGGGCCGACGTGGTCGGGGCGCCCAGCCCGCTCCCCCTCGCCGACCCCGACGCGGAGCCGATCACGCTTCAGCCGGGGGACCGGGTGGTCGCCATGTGGCTGGACGGCGGCCTGTGGTGGAACCAGCAGCAGACCTTCGACATCCGCGCGCTCGAGGAGCAGCTCGCAGTCCGCAAGGACGAGCCGCTGCGGATCGACTGGATCCCCGCGGGCCGCGACGAGCTCCGCAGCGCGGTGGTCAAGGCGTATCCCGATGAGGAGGACACCTGGGCCGACCTGGGGGTGACCCAGAGCCTGCGGCAGGTCCTGGTCGAGCGGGGCCCGGTGGCGGCGGTCGGCCTGGGCGTGCACGAGACGGTGATCCAGAGCAAGCGGATCGTGCTGATCCTGCGCTCGTTCCTCACGGGCGGCGTCTCCCCCAGCGAGCTGGGCGGCCCCATCCAGATCGTCCGCATCTCCTATGCGGTCGCCACCCAGGACACCCTCGCCAAGCTGTTCCACCTGCTGGCGATCCTGAGCGTCAACCTGGCGGTGATCAACATCCTGCCCATCCCGGTCCTCGACGGGGGGCACATCTTCTTCCTGGCGGTCGAGAAGCTGAAGGGCCGGCCGGTGTCGGCCGAGGTGCTGCACAACGCGCAGTACGTGGGCCTGCTGTGCATCCTGGCCCTCATGGCCCTGGTGTTCTTCAACGACATCCGCAGGTGGGCCCAGTGAGCGGCGGCGACTCGGCCGAGCTGGAGCCCTTCCTGGGCCAGGACGTCGTCCTCGACACCCGCGGCGAGCTGCTCTACATCGGGAAGCTCGCCAAGATCGGCGAGTGGTTCCTGACCCTCGAGGAGGCCGACGTCCACGACCTGCCCTCCAGCCGCACCAGCAAGGAGGTCTACCTGATCGAGGCGGCCAAGTTCGGGATCAAGAAGAACCGCCACCAGGTGCTGGTCAGGAAGAGCGAGGTGGTGAGCTTCTCGCCGCTGGACAAGGTGATCAAGTATTAAAGGCAGGAACAGAATATGAACTGGGGATGAGGAATCATCCGGATTCGCAACACCGTCATTCCCCGTTCCTGATTCGTGTTCATATTCTCTGTTCGTCCTCCTACTCTTCCGGCGAGTCCTCCTCCAGCTCCAGCTCGTCGAGGAGGTCCTCCTCCTCCGAGTCCTCGTCCCACAGCTCCTCGTCCGACTCTTCCCCCGCCTCGGCCTCGAGCTCGGCGAGCTCCTCGTCGGTGACGCCCAGGCTGCGGAGCATGCGCTCGGTGGTGCGTCGGCTGGGGCTGCCCAGGCGGACGAAGTCGCGGTGGGCGTCGGCGATGAACGGCGCCGCCTCGTCCTCCCGCCCCAGCTCCAGCAGGAGCCCCGCCCGGTTGACGTAGGCGATCGCCAGGTGGAGGGGGTCGCCGCGCCGCTCGAACAGGCGGCAGGCCTGCTCGCTGTAGCGCAGCGCCTCCTCCAGCTTGCCCTGCTTCTTGAGGATGATCCCGATGTGGTCCTTCACGCCCGCCAGGAGCACCGGGTCGGCGCGCCCGTCGATGTGCTCCTCGGCGCGGCGGAAGTGGTGCAGCGCCCGCGTCAGGTCGCCGCGGTCGTCGTACACCGCCCCGAGCGCGTTGTAGGCCGAGGCGATCAGCTCGTCGCTGCGCAGGCTGAAGCCGTGCTGGAGCGCCTCCTGCAGCCGCTGGGCGGCCTCGTCCAGGCGTCCGGTCTCCTTGAGGGCCAGACCCAGGTTGAACACGTGCTTCGCCACGTCGTCGGGGTGCCCCTGCACGCGCTCCAGGCCCGCCGTGTACTCCTCGATCGCCCGCTCCGGCTCGCCGCGCCGCAGCAGGACGCCGGCCACGTTCATGCGGGCCTGCACCCAGCCGCGCACCTCGCCCTGCCGCTCGAACAGGGCGGCCGCCTGCTCGTAGGCGGCGATCCCCTCGTCCCACTCGCCGCCCTCCACCAGCGCCCGCCCCACCTTGAGCAGGGCCACGGCCTGGTCGTGCCGCCGACCCGCCTCGCCGTGGATCCGCGCCACCTCCCGCAGGGCCGTCAGGGCGCGCCGCCCGTCGCGCGCCGACCGCGCGGCCAGCGCCACCAGGTCGTGGGGATCGGTGAAGGAGGGGTCCAGCTGGAGGGCCTCCACGACCGCGTCCTCGAAGGCGGCCTCGTCTCCGGCGGCGTAGGCGCCCCGCGCCCGCACCAGGGACAGGAAGGCCGCCTCCGACTCGGTGGTGCGCGCCGCGCGCAGCGCCCCGCGCACGTGCTCTCCCTTGGGGCCGGGGAGGTGCTGGATCAGCCGCACCACCGCGTCGTCCACGACCTCCTGGAAGTCGCTGGCCGGGCCTGCGGCCAGCACGTCCAGCGGCTCGCCGGCGGGGGAGCGCACCGCCAGGGCCAGGGCGAGCTCCTCCTCGCCCCAGCAGAAGGTGCCCGAGACCACGTGGGTGGCGCCGGTCTCGGCCAGCAGGTGCTCGACCTGGCGCTCCTCGAGCCGCGCGCCCAGGGCGACCTCCGCGGCCTTGGCGGCCTGCGCGGCGACGTCGATCGGCACCGCCCGGCGACCGGTGGCCTCCAGCCGCCGGCGCAGGGTGCGCGCCAGGGCGTCCCCCAGCCACCGCGGGTCGAGGTCGAGGTGCCCGTCGCCGCCCTGCGGCGCGGGAGGGAGGAGCAGGACATGGGCCGGCTGCGGGTCGCGGGTCACGTCCCGCTAGTCTAGCGTCGGTGTGAGCGCGCTTCGACTCCCGCAGGCTCCTCGGGCACGGGCACGGGCGCGGGCACGAGAGAGGCTTCGCGACAGCCCCGGCGGCGAAGCTCCCCCGCCAACCACACCGGCCCTGAGCCGCGGACGGTTGCCAGGGCCGGTTCGGGAGGGTCCCATGGGGCCTGGAGGTCCCAGTGACGAACGATGCCCCGGTGGACCGCGAGCCGGTCGACCTCGCCCGCCTGAATGACGCCCAGCGCCTGGAGCTGTTCCGCGCCCTGCCCAAGACCGACCTGCACTGCCACCTCGACGGCAGCCTGCGGGTCGAGACGGTGGCGGAGCTGGCGGCCGATCCGCAGGTGCGGGCCCTGGCGGAGCGGCTCGGCTACGCGCTGCCCGAGGACACCGACCCCGAGGCGCTCCGCAAGGTCCTCATGCCGGGCCTCGACTGCCAGAGCCTCGAGGAGTACCTGCTGCCCTTCGACGTGATCTGCGGGGTGCTGCAGACACCCGAGACCCTGGAGCGCGCCGCCTACGAGCTGGCCTGCGACGCGGCCGCCGAGAACGTGTGGTACCTCGAGGTGCGGTTCGCGCCGCAGCGCCACATCCACGCCGACCTGTCGGGGGTGGACGTCCTGCGCGCCGTCGACGCCGGGCTGGCGCGGGCCGAGCGCGAGACGGGCGGGCGCGTCCAGTCGGCCATCCTGGTGTGCGCCATGCGCAACTTCCACGAGAGCATCGGCGACTACCACCGCAAGGTCCGGGCGGTGTTCCCCCACGCCACCGACCGCGAGCTGGGCAGCTTCTGCTCGCTGGGCGCCGCCCGCCTGGCCGTGGCGGCCAAGGAGGCCGGGGTGGAGCGGATCGTCGGGTTCGACCTCGCCGGCGCCGAGGCCAGCTACCCGCCCTCGCACCACCGCGAGGCGTTCCACTGGTGCATCGACAACTTCCTCAATATTACGGTGCACGCCGGCGAGGGCTACGGCCCGGCCTCGATTCAGGAGGCCGTCACCTACCTCAACGCCCAGCGGATCGGTCACGGCACCCGGATCCTGGAGGAGGGCGACGGGCTGCTGCGCTACCTGCGCGACCGGCGGGTCACGGTCGAGGTGTGCCTGTCGTCGAACCTGCAGACCAAGGCCATCCCCTCCCTCGACCAGCACCCCTTCCGGAGCATGCTCGAGGAGGAGGTGCGGGCGCCCCTGTGCACCGACAACCGCCTGGTGTCGGGGATCGACCTCACCAACGAGTACCGCCTGGCCTGGGAGCACTTCCGCCTCACCCCCCGGGAGATCCGCAAGACGATCCTGTACGGCTTCAAGGCGGCCTTCGTCCCCTACGAGCGCCGCCGGCAGCTGCTGCTGGCCGCCAAGGCGCGCCTGCGCGAGCTCGGCTTCGGGGGCCAATGGACCCGGGCCGAGGAGGAGGCCTACCGGGCCTGGCAGGACGGCGTCGGCGCCGGGGGCAAGGCCTAGACCGGATATTGCGCGACTTCGTCGCTTCATATCCGGTCTAACAGCGGCGCTGATGCGGCCGGCTTCGCAGCCAGCCGACCCGCTTCGCGGCCCGACTGACTGCTTGACTGGCCGCTGCGGGCGCTGCTGCGACGGGTGTCGCTGCGCGACACACCGTCGCCGGCCACCGCCGTGCTCGGCGCAGCAAGCTGCGCCTGCGCGCGGCTTGCGCC
>JAWLGW010000165.1:0-9196 GCA_041690735.1 Planctomycetota bacterium | reverse complement strand
GGGCCGAGCGCCGCGGACCAGCGCTCGTACCACCAGCCGCCCAGCCAGGTGGAGCCCGAGACGCTCAGGTTGCTGAGCGACATGAGCAGCGCGAACACCGTCCCCGCGGTCTCGGCCCGGCAGGAGCGAGCCGCGAGGTCGAGCTGCACCAGCTGGGCCACCATGGTGAAGAACCCGACCAGCATGGCGATGGCGATCGCGGAGCGGGGGCCCACCACCGCCCACCAGGCGAGGGTGCCCACCACACCCACCGCGATCGTGCCGTGCACCAGCGGCCGGACCGGCAGCTTGCTGCCCACCAGCCCGTAGGCGAGGGCGCCCAGGATCGAGGCCACCGCGACCAGGGAGGCGATCCACCCGTACAGCTGCTCGGACAGGCCCAGCTCCTCGGTGAGGTGCAGGTACAGGACCGTGGCCGAGAAGGGGGTGAACCGCCACAGGAACAGGAAGCCGCCGACCGCCAGCACCGCCGGCGAGGTGGCTGCCTCCCGCAGGGCGCGCAGCGCCTGGCGGGGGCGGGCCGGGCGTCGCCGCCGCCGGGGCTCGCGCACGAACACCAACGCGGCGGTGAGGGTGGCCAGGGAGACCAGCCCGCAGATCAAGAACCCCAGCCGCTGCAGGCCGTGCTGGGCGAGGTACCCGCCGATCACCCCGGTCAGGATCGCGGCGGTGTAGATGCAGCCCCACTGGACCGACTGGAGCCGCCCCGTCGCGTGCAGGGGCTTGCCCTGCTCGACGAGCAGGGCGTCCGCGATCACGTCGGCGAAGGCGATCCCGATCGTGGGGATCAGCAGCAGCCCCAGCAGCAGGCCGACCGCGCCGGCGGGGACGTCTGCCAGGTAGGTGGCCAACAGGCCCAGGGCCGCCATGCTGCTGGCGACCACCAGCCAGCTCTTGCGGCGCCAGCCCAGCAGCGGCACGAAGTCGGTGACGGCCCCGAACAGGGGCTTGAGCGACCAGGGCAGGGCCAGGATCGCCACGAAGGCGGTGATCGCCCCGGCCTCGAGGCCCCACTCCTTGAGGAGCGAGCGGACCGGCTGGGCGATCAGCCCCTCGGTCGGCTCCGAGATCCCCTGCACGAAGTAGATCGTCCCGAACAGGAGGCTCAGCCGCAGGACGGGCCGGTCGGGTCGTTGATCGGGGACACGCTCCACGAGCGGCAGGGGAGCGAGGCGCGTGCCGCCATCCCCCGCCCGGCGGCCGGTGCCGGCCAGGCCCGACAGGCCGAGGGGCCCGAGCCTGAAACGAACCCATCAGCCGTTGCTGCCGAAGCACTTACGCCCCGGCATCAGCCTTGCACTACGAGGAGTGAGACGAGGGAGAGAAGCATGAGCGCCACCCAGAGCAAGATCCCGGTGACCTGTGGGTCCTGTCAGCGGTCGTTCCGGGTCCCGGGAGAGTACGCCGGCCGCCGCGGGCTGTGCCCCGGGTGCCGAGGCCTGGTCCGGGTGCCCCAGGTCGCGACCTCGCCGCTGCTCCCCGAGCCAGCGCTCGCCACCCGTGCCGCGGCGTACGCCGTCCTGGGCCTGGCGCTCGTGCCGGTCCTGGGGCCGGCCAACGGGGGGCCGCTCCTGTTGACCCTGGCGCTGGCGCCGGCGGTGGCCGCCCTGTCGGCCGCGGACGCGCTGACCCACCCCCACGCCACCGGATGGGTGAGGTCGCTTCGCCTGGAGGCGCGGGTCGCTCTGGCGGGCGCAGCCGTCGCCCTCGGCATGTGCGTCAACGGCCTCGTCCTTCTGAATGGCTCGCGAGGCCCGAGCACCGTGCTCCTGGCGGCGGTCCTCCTGCTCGGGCTGCCTGCAGCCTTCGTGGCCGCCGGCCGCCTGCGAAAGGACCCGCTCCCGCGGCGGCTGGGGCAGGTCGCCGCAGGCTCGGCGCTGACGCTGGTCGCGGTCCTCCTCACCGTGGGTGTGGTGCGAGGCGCCCTGAACGGGGCGTTCCTCGCCTCCGCCGCCACGCTGGGGGCCATGGCCGTCGCCAGCGGCGTCGCTCAGACCCTGGCGCAGGCCGCGGCCGATGCGGCCGAGCGGCGCCTGCCCCGCTGCGCCCCGTCGCTTCGCTAGCTCACTCAGCGACCTCAGCCGCTGCCGATGCCGGCCAGGCCCGACAGCGGAGCTCACGGTGAGAAGCAACGGCACAGCGCAAGTGCCCTGAACTGGGCTGCCTGGGAGGGGCACCGCGGGTGCTCCGGCCCCGGCGAGGAGCCCGACCATGAGCAGCAGAGTGCACCCCTCCAGCGAGCGTTCCGATCTGGACCGTCCCCCCGACTCCCCGTTGCTGCGGCTCGTGCGGCGAGCCCTTCTGTACGTCGCGATCGGGCTGCCGGCCCTGCCTGCGCTGACGTTGGACGGTCAGGTGTCGCTCCTGGTCGCCGTGGCGCTGCTGCCCGTGTGCGTCGGGTTGGCGGCCGCCGACGGGCTCGCCGACCGATCCGGGCTGCTTTGGCACCTCGGTTCAGGTGCCCGCTCCGTCCTGGCGGGCGCGAGCGTGACCTTGGCGGTGTTCGCCCACGCGCTGATCCGCCTGCGCGACGACGGCGTCGCGGTGGAGCTGGCCGTCCTGATCCTCGTCTGGCCGGCGATGGTGTTCGGCCTCCCCGCGGCCTTCCTGGCTGCAGGGCGCCTGGGCGGCTCGCGTCTCGGTCAGCGCCTGGTGCTCGCCACCTTCGCCCCCGCGTTGGCGGTGTTCCCGCTGCTCTGCGCGTACGCGGTCGTACAACCCGGCCTCACGCGATCCTCCCTCGTCGGGGCCGCCGTGGCCGCAGGCCTGACTGCCCTCAGCGGCGCAGCCATGACGCTGGTCCAGGCGCTGGTGGACGCCGTCGAGCGGCGCCTCCCGCGCTGGCTCCCCGCCCCCCGCAGCGAGCTGTCCGCGCCGGCTGCCTCGTCCGACCAGCGCCCGCCGACCTCGGAGAGGCTGCCGGTGAGGGCCCGCTGAGGACCGCGACGCGCGAGCGCGTCGCGGCCTCGTTCGTCAGCGCTTGCGCGCGGAGAGCGCCGCCAGGACGTCGGGCTTGCCCTGGCCCCGCAGGCGGGCCCGCGCGCGGCGCAGGGCGCTGCGAACCGGCCGGCGCCGCGCCGCCACCTCGTGGACCAGGTCGGCGCTGGTGCAGCCCTTGCGGTGCGGGCTCTTGTGCAGGGCGCGGCTCAGGCGGGGGTGACGGGCCAGCGTGGCGCGCACCTCCTCCCAGGTGAGGCCCTCCTCGGCGAGCGCCTGCTCCACCTCGCGCTGAGCGTGCTGGCGGGCCTTGAACAGCTGCATCTGCACCCGGCTCTGCACGTTGACCGCCCCGTCGCCGCTGGTCTCGACCGGCAGGAAGATCCCCTCGGGGAACAGCTCGGTGATGAGCGACTGGACCCCGTCGCTGACCGCGCTGCTGGGCATGCAGCCGAACGGCTTCACGCTCAGGGTCATGTTCACCTTCTGCTTGGCCACGTTGAGGATCAGCTTGCCCACCTCCATGTGGCCCTCGCCGCCCCGCAGGTTGGTGTCGTAGAAGGCGTGGCTGACCCGGGCCATCTCCTCCATGTCCGGCAGGTGGTAGCCGTGCAGACCCATGAGGTTGGCGAAGCTCTGGAAGGCGGCCCGCAGGACCCGCTCGGCCACCGCCAGGGTCAGCAGGCGCTTGCGCTCGTCGACGTTCGCCAGGCCGCGCCGCCCGCCGTCGGCGCCGCGCAGGGTGGAGCGCTCGCGGGTGTCGTGGCGCACCTGCCAGATCGTGTACAGCAGCCAGGCGGTGACGAGCTGGACCTCGACCTCGGCCCCCTCCTGCTCGAGGAAGCGCTGCATGCGGTAGCTGCCGTCTCCCTCGGTGGTCATGGCCCAGAACTCGCCGATGATCGCCACCTTGGGCCGGACCTGCGTGCGATCGACCTCGACGCGCCCCAGCGCCCGGCGGCAGCGGACCAGCGCCGGCACCAGCGGCCGGCGGTTGGCCAGGGCGTCCGCGATCCAGGCCTTGCACTGCTCGAGGGCGGCGTCGGTCGCGCCGGGCTCCACCTCGTAGGGGCGGATCCGGTAGCCCAGCGCGTTGAGCACGTCGCCGACCACGATCGCCTTGAGCAGCCCGATGAAGAAGGCCGGGTTCATCTCGAGGCCCAGCGCCTCGCCGGTCGCCTGCTTGAGGCCGCCGGTCTGCTGGAACAGCAGCACCCGGAAGCCGTCGAACCCGGCGTCGCGGAGCGCCTTGCGGTACTCGGTCACGTAGGTGCCGAACCGGCAGGGCCCGCAGGCGCCGGCGGTCACGAACACGTACCGCTGCACGACCTCCTCGGTCGACAGGCCGCCGTCGCGCAGGTGGCAGAGGAACTTCACCAGGTTGCCCACGGTGAAGTAGGTGGGGTTGCACTGGCCGCGGTTGCCGAACTCCTTCCCGTAGCGGAGCGCCTCCTCGTCGGGCACGTCGAGGGCCTTCACCTGGTAGCCGAGGCCCGACAGGGCGCTCTGAATGAACAGGTCCTGCGCCATGGTGAGGCCGCACACCAGCAGCGTGGTGTGCGCCCGCTGGCTGGCGGTGAAGGCGGGCGCCGGCGCGTCGCGCCAGCCCTCCGTCGCGGCGTCCGCGGGGGGGAGCCCCAGGCGCTCCCGCTCGGCGGCCTCGAAGGCGGCGAGCTCGGCCTCCAGGGCGGCCTCGGTGAGGGAGTCGGCGGCGGAGTCGACGACGGGCAGCTGGGTCATGGCAGCGTCTCCAGAGGGGCGATCAGCGGTTCGATCAGGCGATGCGTCAGGCAATGGGCAGGAGGGTGGGGGCGCGGTCGGCGACGCGGTCGGGCGCGCGATCGGTCAGGGGCGCGTCGCTGGCCGCCGCCTGGCGGTCGAGGGCGACGAGCTCCGCGTCGAGGTCGTCGGTGGCGTCCCCGCGGGCGCGGCGCGCCGCCCGCGCGGCCTCCAGCAGCTCGCGCTTGCGGGCGGCCAGGCGCCGGGCCAGCTCGGCCTCCTTGCGGCGGCGATCGGCGAGCTCCTCCTCGCGGCGCGACAGGCTGTGGGCGTAGGTCTTCACCCGGATCTTGATCGAGCCGCCCGGCTTGTTGGCGTCGATGTCGTGCAGCGCCGACACCGGCGTGCCGGCGGTCGAGATGATCCGGTCGATCAGCCCGTAGGTCGGCGCGTCGTTGCCGCACTTGAAGCTGGACAGGTCGAGCACCGCCACGTTCGGGTGGCGGGCCGCGAACTTGGCCGCCCACACCTTCTGCACGCTGTTGGCGCTGTAGTTCTCGGGCCACACGTCGCCCACCTCCAGGGGCGAGGAGACGTAGCCCCGCGCCAGGTCGTCGGCGAAGAACCGCCGCAGCCAGGCCTCGTCCTTGGGGATCGAGCGGATCGACAGCACCGGATAGCCCAGGGCCTGCAGCTCCTCGAGCACGCCGTGGTTGAGCCCGAGGTCGTTGTGGTACGGCCGGCCCAGCATGAGGATCCCCAGGCGCCCCTCCGCCTCCAGCTGCTCCAGCAGCGCCTTGCCGCGCTCCTGCAGGTCGCGGTCGAAGGCCTCCAGCGCCCGCAGGCCCTCGTCGACCGCGAAGTCGCTCTCGTCCTCGGTGACGCCCAGCCGCTCGCCGAAGGTCTCGAACATGCGCCGCTTGAGGAGGGTCGGCTCGTCGAGCGGCAGCGCCGGGTCGAGGTACTCGATCCCGCGGTCGGCGAAGAAGTCGGTCTCCTTGGTGAAGGCGGCCTGCATGACCTTGGGCGTGCCGGCCACGATCGGGCAGGCGGCCGAGTCCATCGTGTCCTTCACGAAGGTGGGCACGTGGGTCAGGCAGGGGAAGAACAGCAGGTCGAGCGGCCGGCGGGCGTGCTCCACGAACAGCAGGTGGTGAATGTGCGCCTGGGTCACCTTGGCCGGGTAGCAGGGGTCGACCGACCCGTACTTGCCCCCCGCCTGCCACATCTCCTCGGTCGTCTCGGGGGAGAACACGACGTTGCGCGGCTGCAGCCCCAGCGCCTCGAAGTAGGTCCGCCACAGGGGGCCCGTGCTGTACAGGTTGAGGACCCGCGGGATCCCCACCCGCAGCTCGGCCCGCCGCGCGGCCGCCGCGGGCGATGAGCGCTGGAAGCCGCGCACGATCGGGACCCGGCGCACGCGCCCCAGCAGGCCGGTCCGCACCTCCACGTCCTCGCGCGGGTTGCCGGCGGCGGGCAGCGGCGCAGGGCGCCGCTCGCGGTCGCTGTCGAAGCAGCGCTTGGTCTCGTAGGCGACGAGGTTGGGGAACCGGCGCATGCGGGTGCGCCGCTCGCCGTTGAGCCGCTTGAGGGCGTCGGTGTCCTCGACGGTGCCCTTCTCGCAGGAGAAGCCCGAGATGTAGCGAGCCGTCTGGTCGTCGGGGGTGCGGGTGTCGATGAACGTGCGCGAGCAGTGGTTGGGGCAGAAGGTGCACACCGTCTCGGCGTCGTTCTTGGTGGTGTAGGCCAGGTCGATCGCGGCGTCGAGGCCGACGAACGTGCTGCTGCCGCGACGGCGCACCACCCGCAGCGCCTCGTAGGCGGCGCCGATCGCCCCGGCCTCGCCGCAGTGGGGGTGGACCAGCACCTCGGCGTCGGGGACCCGCTCGCGGATGTAGTCCACCTGCGCCTTCACCGCCGCCAGGTTGTGCTGCGTGCCTCCCTGCAGCACGAACACCCGCCCCAGCTCGGCCATGCGCGGGATCTGGACCACGTACTGCCACACGTTCTTGGGCAGCACCAGCGCCAGCCCCGCCAGCAGCTCCTCCTTGGAGTAGCCCTCCTTCTGGAAGGTGACCCGGTCCGAGTCGAGGAACACCGCGCAGCCGTAGCTGAACCGGGGCGAGAGGTCGGCCCCGAAGGCGACCTCGGCGTAATCGGTGACCGGCACCCCGAACTGGTCGGCCATGGCCTGCAGGAGCATGCCGTTGCCGGCGCTGCACTGGTTCGACAGCTTGAAGTTCTTGACGTCGCCCCGGTGCAGGAACAGGACCTTGATGTCCTGCCCGCCGATGTCGCACACCACGTCGACCCGCGGCCCGAAGGTGCGCACCGCCGAGGTCATGTGGGCGATCGTCTCCACGATGTTGGCGTCGGCGCGCAGGGCCCGCTCCATGACGTCGCCCGCGTAGCCGGTGACGCCGAAGCCGACGACCTCCAGGGACGCGCCCTTGCGGGTCACCCGCTCGCGCAGGCGGGCGAACATGTCCTTCATGTCCGCGATCGGGTTCCCCTTCGACAGCTGGTACTCCTTGAGGAGCACCTCCTCGCTGTCGGCGTCCACCAGCACGCACTTGCTCGAGGTCGAGCCCCCGTCGAGGCCGATCGCGGCCCGGACCACCTGCCCCGGCGCGAAGGCGGGCTCGGCGAAGCGGGGAATGCGGTACTCCTCGCGGAACGCCTCCAGCTCGGCGTCGGCGCCGATCAGGGCGGGCCCGGCGTTGGCGCCCAGGCGCGCCTTGCGCCCGTGGGTGATGAACTCGGTGAGGGGCTGCAGCCCCCGGTAGCGACCGGCGTCGCTCGGCTCGTGCAGCCCGAACAGCACCGCCCCGTAGGCGGCGTAGTACTGGGCGTTCTCGGGGACCGCCACCAGCTCCTCGATCGGGACGTCCTGCGGGTAGGCGTAGCCGCGCTCCGCCCAGCTCTCGGGGATCCGCCGCCGCCAGCAGTCCTGCAGGAACGGCAGGTAGGTGTTGGGGCCGCCCAGCAGGAGCACCCGGTGGCGCAGGGTGTTGCCGCGGGCGAGCACCGACAGGTTCTGGAGCACGATCGCGTCCGCCAGCGAGCACATGATCTCGGGGGCCGGGATGCCGCTCTTGACCAGGTTGACGATGTCGGTCTCGGCGAACACTCCGCACTTGGCCGCCACGTGGTGGAGGCGCGAGCCGTCGAAGCGCAGCCGGCCCACCTCCTCGCTCGGCATGCCGACCTTGACCAGGCACTTGTCGATGGTGGCCCCGGTCCCCGAGGCGCACTTGTCGTTCATGGACGTGATCGCCTGCTTCTGCCCGGTCTCCTCGTTCTCCTTGAAGATGATGATCTTGGCGTCCTGGCCGCCGAGCTCCACCACGCTGCCCACGTCGGGGTGCAGCCGCTCGACCGCCAGGGTGACCGCGTTCACCTCCTGCACGAACTTGGCGCCCAGCGGCTCCGCCAGGGGGCCGGCCCCCGAGCCGGTCACGAACACCCGGATCGCGCCCGGGTCGAGGTCGGGGAAGGCCCCGCCGATCTCGACCAGCATCTCGCGGACGAGCTCGGGCTGCCGGGTGTGGTGGCGCCGGTAGTCCTGCCAGCGGATCGCCAGGGACTCGGGCTCCACGGCCACGGCCTTGACCGTGGTGGAGCCGACGTCGATCCCGATCAGCAGCGCGGCGTCGCTCACCCGACCTCCTGCCCCGGAGTCGTGAGCCCGGGGGAGTGCGGGTATAGCACTGGACTGACATGTCAGTCCAACAGGCTAAAGAGGACGCCTTCGGTACGGATTCCAACTGCTGACGGCGCCAGGCCTTCGAGGCCTGGCCGCCGGCCCCAGCCCCAGCCGGCGCGTCCTCGCGAGGGCTCTACACCTCGAAGGAGAGGGCTGCCCGGGCTGCGAACACGAGCAGCTCCTCCACCAGGGCGGGGACGTCGTCCGCGCCGCAGCCGCTGCGGACCCGGTGCTCGACGATGCCGCGCACCGCGCCCAGCAGGGCGGCGGCGGTCAGCTCCGGCTCGCACGGCCGCACCAGGCCCAGCTCCTGACCCACCTCCAGGGCGCGGCGCACCAGGGCGTGGACCTCGCCGAAGAAGGCGTCCACCCGCGCGGTCGCCTCGGCGTCCGGGGCGAGGCCCCGGTCGAACAGGATCCGCGCCAGGGCCTGGTCGCCCAGCAGGTAGTCGATCACCCGCTCGAGCATGGCCTGCAGCTGGGTCTGCGGCGGCGGCGCGGCGGAGTCGACGTCCACGGGGTCGATCCGCTCCCGCAGCGCCGCCAGGGTCTCGCCCAGGATCGCCGCCCACACCGCCTGCTTGCCGTCGAAGTACAGGTAGAAGGTGCCGCGGGCGACGCCGGCTCGGCGGATGATCTCGCTGACCGACGCCTTGTGGTAGCCGAGCTCGGCGAACGCCTCCTTGGCGGCGGTCAGGAGCTGTTCGCGCCGCCGCGCCCGGGCGTCCTCGGCGGTGGTGGGCATGGAGCCAGTCTAAGTGAGCGGGCACGATTCCGAGTCGCTCGTCGCGCGGCACCTAGCGGTTAGCAGTTAGCCATTAGCTGTTAGAGCTG
>JAWLGW010000164.1:0-9253 GCA_041690735.1 Planctomycetota bacterium | reverse complement strand
GACGGCGTGCAGCTCACGCCCGCGGGTGAAGTAGATCGTCCCCGCCTCTACCACCGCGCCGGTGATGGGCTCGGGGCCGCTGTCGCCGATCGACAGCTTGCGCGTCAGCGAGCCGTCGGACCCGACCGCGATCAGGTGCAGCTGGCCCGCGGCGGTCCCGATCAGCAGCTGCGAGCCCACCGGGATCGGCCCGACGACGACGTCGGCGCCGACGTCCAGCACGTCGACCGGCCGCTTCGCCAGCCAGTCCAGGCAGTACAGGCGGTCGTCGGTCGACCCCACGATGCAGAACCGATCGGCCCAGAAGAAGGGCGGGGTCACCACCGCGTTCTCGGTGGGGAACCGCCAGGAGACCTCGCCGGACTGGTCCCCCAAAAAGACGACCTCGCCGGCCCCGGTGCCGACCGCGATCAGCCGGAACACCTGCTTGTAGACCGGCTG
This sequence comes from Planctomycetota bacterium, assembly GCA_041690735.1. Taxonomy (GTDB): domain Bacteria; phylum Planctomycetota; class J058; order J058; family J058; genus JAWLGW01. The sequence continues at coordinate 8,812 of JAWLGW010000164.1, read as the reverse complement.
CGTCGTCACCGGCGCGTCCAGGTCCTGCGAGCGCCAGATCGTGCGGCCCGACAGCGGGTCGTGGGCGCTGACGGTCCCCAGCAGCGAGGAGACCAGCACCACCTTGCCGTCGATCGCCTGCAGGCGCGGCGTGGGATCGCCGTACATGCCGACCTTGTGCGGGTCGCCCTCGGCGCCGCGGCAGTTGGGTCCGGCGGGGCAGGCCCACAGCATCTTCCCGCGCCGCAGCTCGTAGCCGCGCAGGGTCCCGCCCTGGTCGACGAAGTAGATCACCCCGTCCTTGCTCTGGACCAGCTCCACCGGATGGACCGGCAGGATCGGCTCCTCGCCGCGCTTGGAGCCGAGCGTGATGCTCATGTCGCCGAACGACAGCGGGTCGTCCAGCTGCTTCCGGGCCAGGGGGAAGTCGAGGTAGACGACCGCGTCGCCCGTGGCGGTGATCGTCTTCTCCTCGGCCTGGAAGCCCTCGCGCTCGACCCGCACGCGCACCGCCTGGTTCGGCCGCACGAGCACGGCGCCCACCGTCGTCCCCTGAGGCTTGGGCTGGTCGTCGAGGTAGATCGAGGCCCCGCCGGGATCGGAGGTCACCACCACCGGATAGCGCACCTGCTCTACCCGGCCGGCGAGCTCGGCGAAGTCGTGCTCCTGGTCGGCGAGGACCTTGCCGAAGCGCGCCAGGAACTCGCGGGCGCCCTCCACGTATGCCTGCCACAGCGGACCCGACGACCCGGCCGGCTTGCGCATCTCGAGGCGGGCCCGCTCCAGCAGGTCGTTGAGCTCCGCCAGCTTGGCGTCGGCCTCTGCCTTGTAGCCCTCGAGCGCCTTGAGCCGCTCTCGCTCGCGCTCCTGCCGCACCCGCTCCCGCTCGCGCCGCTCCTGGTCCTCCTTCTCCTTGCGGGCCAGGCGAGCCAGCTGGTCGTCGAGGTTGCTCTTGAGCGTCTCAGCCTTGGTCACCACCCGCGGAGCGAGGGGGTTCTGCGCGATGAACTGGTCGAGCTCAGTGATGAACACCTGCAGCTCGTCGCTGGTGACGGCCGGGCTCGCCTGCAGCTCCTCGTAGCGGCGCGCCAGGCGGTCGTAGTCCATGCTCGCCAGCAGGTTCATGAGGCCCGCCAGCAGCAGCGGGACGAGCAGGACCACGCCCCCGATGATCAGCTTCTTCTTGCGGCGCGCCTTCTCCTCGGGGCTCAGCTCGGGCTTGGCGGGCTTGGCCGCCTCACCGCCCTCGCCGCCGCCGCCCTGGGCCGCCGCGATCACCGCGGTCGGCAGGTCGAGCCCGGCGTGCGCCGGCTCCTCGTCGCCGAAGTCGAGGGTGGCGTCAGGGTCGCCCGGGTTGAACACCTGCGAGGCGGAGCCGAACGAGACCGTCCCCACCCCCGCGGACGGGCCGCGGCGCTTGCCGCCCACCTGCACGGTCGCGTCGTCGCCGCCCTCGTCGCCGACGCGGACGGTCGCGTCGCCGTCCTCCTCGACCCGCACCGTCCGATCGCCCTCGGGGGCGGCGACCATGGTCTGGTCCCCCCCCTCGAACTCCTCCACCTGCGTGCGGGGGGCCGCGTCGCCGCCGCCGCCGCCGCCGCCTTCCTCGCCCAGCGGGGCGTCGGGGTTGGCGAGCACCTGCTGCAGGTCGTGGACCAGCGCCTTGGCGCTCTGGTAGCGCTCCTTCTTCTTCTTCTTCAGGCAGCGCTTCACGACCTCGCACAGCGAGTCGGGCAGGGCCTCGTTGTAGATCTTGGGCGACTCGGGCGCGTAGAAGAAGTGCTTGAGGAAGATCTCCTGCAGGTTCTTGCCGTTGAACGGCTTCACCCCCGTCACGAGGTAGTACAGCGTGACGCCCAGGGAGTAGATGTCGGAGCGGGCGTCGGTCGGCTTGCCGCCTGCCTGTTCGGGCGACATGAAGAACGGCGTGCCGACGATCTGCCCGGTGACCGAGACCTTGGCCGAGGAGTGGACGTGCTTCGCCAGGCCGAAGTCCATCACCTTCACCAACTTCTCGTCGGTGAACATGATGTTCTCGGGCTTGATGTCGCGGTGGATCATGCCCTTCTGGTGCGCGTGCGAGAGGGCCTCCGCCGTCTCCAGCACCAGCTGGGTCGCCTGCCGCCAGTCGAGCTGGCCCTGCTCCTTGACGAGGTCCTCGAGGGTGACGCCCTCGATGTACTCCATCCGGATGAAGTAGTAGTCGCCGTCCTGACCGACGTTCTGGATGGCGACGATGCCGGAGTGGTTGAGCTGCGCGCAGGCCTGCGCCTCGCGGAAGAACCGCTCGATCGTGTCCTCGGACCCCGTCAGGGCGGGGTTGAGGATCTTGAGCACGAACTCCTGCTGCAGGCTCTCGTGAATCGCCAGGTAGACGACGCCCATGCCGCCCTGACCGAGCTTGCGCTCGACCCGGCACCCATCGATCACCTTGCCGAGGATCGCGTCGTCGTGGCCTTCTTTGGTCGCGTCCACCAGGGCACCCTCGCGGTGAGCTGTCGTCGTATCGGCAGGCCAGGACGGAGCTTAGCAACGCCGTCTCGAGGCGACAAGGCCGCCTCGGCCGCGCGCCCGCGCCAGCGCGCGAGGGCGCTGCTACGATCGCTGCGTGAGCGCGGACCGCCGCAAGCTGAGACACCGGGTGTACTCGCTCGTCTCCATGCTGTTGACCGCCGTCCTGGCGATCGTCGCGATGGCGGGGTTCCTGCGGGTCGGCCAGCGGCGGCTCGACGAGCGCGTGTACAAGGACCCGGTCCTGACCCTCAAGGCGCTGGCCGAGGCGGAGAACCGCTTTCGCCTGGGGCGGGACGAGGAGCGCCGCTTCGCCCGCTCGCTGGCCGAGCTGGAGGAGGCGGGCTGCATCACGCGCCGCCTCGCCAGCGGCGACGTCGGCGGGTACCGCTACGAGGTGGTGGCCGGCGAAGCGCGGCGGTGGGCGATCGCCGCCACCCCGGCCCAGGTGACCTCGCAGGCCCTCCACTACTACATGGACCACTCGCAGCTGATCCGCGCCCGGCGCGGCGGCCCCGCTGGGCCCGACGACGAGGTGTTCTGGCACCCCTTCGAGGGGGTGGTGTGGCACGAGGCGCCCCGGTGAGGTCGTGGGTGAGGTCGTGACCCGCTCGACGCCGCGCGCCCTCGTGCTGCTGATCTCGTGCGTCGCCGCCTCCGCTGGGCTGCTGCGGCTCAGCTGGACCCACGTGGAGACCTTGGAGCCGTGGGCCCTGCAGCCTCAGCTCGGCTGGGGGCTGCTGTCCCTGGCCCTGCTCCCGGCGGCGGCGCTGTTGGCCTCGGCCTCGTACCCGCAGCTGCGGAACCCGCGCCTGTACGCGCTGCCGTTCCTGCTCACCCCCTTGACCGCCATCCACCTGCTGCACTACGCCAACCGGCCGGCGCGGGGCGACGCCGCCCCGGCCGCCCAGGCGACGATCGCCGTGGTCGAGCCCGGCGGGGGGGCGCGGGTGCTGGACACGCCGGTGGCGCGCAAGGCGCCCGCGCGAGAAGGCCCGGTCGCCCGCCAGTTCGTGGGGCTGCCCGACTCGCTCGCCAAGCGCTACCCGGCGCTGCCCGGTCAGCTGGTCCACCTGTTCGACCGGCTGCACGCGCTCAGCCTGCTGCCGTTCCCGCTGGTGTTCGTGCTGGCCACCTTCGCCGGGAGCTCCGCCTCGCGGCGCCGCCTGCGCCTGTTCACCCTGGCGGCCCTCGCCCTGGAGCTGGGCGGCCTCGCGGCCCTGGTGCAGTGGGGCCCCGCCGACGTCGCGACGCTGGCGCCGCCCACCCACGTGCTGGCGGCGACCACCGCCCTCGGCCTCGCCGCCGCGGCCCTGTTCTGGCGCTCGGCCGCCGGGCTGCAGGGCGCCGTCGCCGGGCTGATCCTGTTCCTGGTGCCCGCCGCCGTGGCGCAGCTCGGGGTGGAGCCGGCCGACCTCGGGCTCGACCTCAAGCGGATCCCGGCCGCCAGCGAGCGGGTGCTGCTGCTCGCCTTCCCCGCCCTCACCCTGCTGGCGGTGGGGCACGAGTGGGTGATCGGCATGTCGCACTCCACGCAGACCGACGCCCTCACGCAGGTGTTCAACAAGGCCTACGCCGAGTCGATCCTCGACCAGACCGGCGCCACCGACCTCGGCTCCCGCTTCGCCGTGGCCCTGCTCGACATCGACCACTTCAAGCAGGTCAACGACACCTACGGCCACGGCGCCGGCGACGTCGTGCTGCAGGAGGTGTGCCGCTCGATCAGCCGGACGATCGCCAACCGGGGTCTCGTGTGCCGCACCGGCGGCGAGGAGATCACGGTGTTCTTCCCCGGGAGCGACCTGGCGGGCGCGCGCGAGGTCGCCGAGGAGGTCCGCGCGGCGGTCGAGGCGCTCACGATCAAGGCGGCGACCAACAGCGGGAAGGTCGAGCGGCTCGAGGTCACCCTGTCGGTGGGCGTCGCCACCAACCTCGACGACGCGGGGAGCGCGCGCTACGCGCGCGTCCGCGACGTGGTCGAGGCGGCCGATCGGGCCCTGTACCGGGCGAAGGAGCAGGGCCGCAACCGGGTCCTCACCGACTGACCCAGCAAGGAGCCCCTCATGAGGTCCAGCATCCCCTTCCTCGCCGCGGCGGCCGGCGTCGCCGCCGGCGCGCTGCTCGCCAGCCCCGGCGCCCGCGCGCAGCACCGCCCCGGGCTCGCGGAGGGCGCGGGCCACGCGGGCAGCGAGAAGCGGACCTTCGCCTACTCCACGGTGGGCGGCGCGGACGCCAAGGTCACCACCGAGCGGCAGGTGATCCGCGTCCCCGCCGACTACGGCGAGGCGTTCGCCGTCACCCCCCTGAGCGAGCGGCGGGTCGCGGTGTGGTACCGGGCGCCGGACGGCACCGTCCAGAACGTGGTGATCCACGGCGACGGCCTGGCGGTGCGCCTCGACCCCACGCAGTAGCGGGGTCGACCTTCAAGAGGTGCAGCTGACCTGAATGACAGACCTTCGTGCCCGTGCCCGTGCCCGTGCCCGAAGACTTCGCGGGCACGGGCACGGGCACGTAAGAAGAGCGCCAGCCCCACAGCCATGCGTGCTCGTCACTGAGATCGTCTGCACCCCCTCAGAAGGAGACGGCGACGCCGACCGACAGCTGCCCCAGCACGCCGCGCCAGCGGTCCTGGCCGTCCGCGACCGTGACGCCCGAGCCGGAGACGAGCGCGGCGCCGCGAAGGGTCAAGCGGGCGCCGGGGCGGAGCGGCGCGCGGACCTCGACGTCGAGGGCCAGGCCCACGTCGCGACCGCTGCGGTCGCCGGCGGTGAGCCACGCGTACTGCGCGCCGAGCTGGAGCTGCACGCCGGCCGGGAGGGCGGCCTCGAGCTCCAGGCTCACGTGCGCCGACCCCGTCAGCGACCGGCTCACCCCGCGCAGACCCTTGATGCCGCCGTAGATCCCGCGCCCGTCGTAGCGGGCGGAGAGGACCGGGAAGGCCTCTCCCCCCCCGCCGCCGGCGTACCCCGCGCTGGCCCGCACCCGGCCGAAGGGGAGCTGGTACTCGAGGCGCTGGTCGACCGCCACCGCGCGCGAGCCCGCGCCAGCGTCGCCGGCGGCGCCCTCCCAGGCCCAGACCACGCTGGCCGCGATCTGGAGCCGCCCCACCTGCAGGCGCGCGTTGGCGCCGGACCACAGCAGGTCGCGCCGCGGCCCCCCCAGGTCCTCGTCGTCCAGGGGCTCGTCGAGGGCCGCGAGGGCGAAGGCGCCCACCCGCAGTCGTCCGAGGTCGAGGCGCGCGGCGGCGAGGACCAGGTTCTGCTCGCAGACCGGCTCGTCGTCGAACTCGATCCCGCGGCAGCTGAAGCCGTCGGGGTCGATCGCCCGCACGAAGTCGAGGGTGACGGTGGTGCGCAGCGACGGGAGCGCCGCCTCGGCCCCCACCCCCACCACCTCGTCGGCGAGCACGAGCCCGGCCGGCTCCGCCTGACGCTCGTAGGCCCCCGCCCGGAGGCGGAGCGCGACGGCGGCCGGCGTCACGGCCGCGCGGAAGGGCGCGTCGGGCGCGCGCCGCACCTCCCGCGGAGCGGTCGGTCGGAACCGGGTGTAGGGCACGAGCCGGATCCGCGGCAGCCGCGGGCCGCCCAGGGGGAAGGCCGCGGCGCTGCGGGCCCCGGCCAGGCCGCTGTCGGCGAGCCCGGGCTCACCCGCAGGCTCCGCGCGCGCCGGCGCGGCGGCCGAGAGGAGCGCACCCAGGAGCAGGAGCCTCAGGCGAGACGCAGCGCGCCGAAAAGGGCGCCCGCGCCTTCGCTCGCCGCCCCCGCCTCGTCGCCCAGCCGCCACGCGTCCCCCCTGCAGCGCCTATCGACAGGCGAGGGGCGCTGCCTCCAGGGGCGCGCTGGAGGGCGCAAGACGGGCGGCCTTCAGGCGGCGGGCTGAGTCGAGGAGCGGACTCGGCTCGGGCTCGGGAGGGTGTCGCTCCCATGAGGGCGAATGTGGAGGGCGCGCCCTTCAAAGCGACTCGGGGACGGAGCCTCCCCAGAGACCACTCAGGTGTAGGTCACCGAGCGCGTCAGCGCCTTGACGCGGCGGCCCTCGGCGTCCATGGCGTCGACCGCCAGGCGCAGCCGCAGGGCCGCGTTGTGGGCGCCGTCGCGGCGCACGCCCGCCAGCGCCGCCAGGCGCTCTTCGGGCACCTGGAAGCTGAGCTCGATGCCGCCCGCGTCGGCGAACGCTCCCGGCGGCACGCCCCGCTCGCCCACCAGGCGCACCTCCTCGGTGGTGGGGAAGCCGTCGTGGCGCACCTCTACCCCGCCGGGACGGACCAGCTCGTAGTGGACGGCCAGGTTGAGGAAGGACAGGGCTGGCCCGCCCAGCACCCGCACGGCCAGCTCGGGGGTCACGGGCAGCGCGGGCGCCTCGAGGGTGATGCGGTCCCGCGGGGCGCCCGCCGCCCGGCACAGCCGCGCCTGCGCGCTCCGGCCGGTGGGGACGGCGGAGTCGAGCAGGCTCCCCGCCGAGTGGACCGGCACCTGCCACGTCCCGTCGCCGGACCCGGAGAGGGCGCCCGGCGCCGCCTCCTCGCCGCGGGGGGCGATCCGGATCCGCGGCCGGGGCGGCTCGGCGATCGCCGGGGCGGGGTCGTCGTCGCGCCGCTGGAGGAGGAACAGGGGCAGCGCGCCCGAGGTGATCTCGGTGACCAGCCGCCCCACCAGCACCACCTCCAGCAGGAAGGGGTCGACCGGCGGCGTCACCTCGGGCGCCCGCAGCTCCAGGTGGAAGGGGTGGAAGCCGGGCCCGAGGGTGTGGGTGGTGAGCAGCCCCTCCTCTCCCAGGAGCACCGCCCGGGCCAGGCGGCGCTGGGCCCGAATCCCCTGGAGCAGCGCCAGCTCGAAGCGACGAAAGGTCAGCTCGCGGGGGGTATGGATCACCGCGCGCCCGCGCACCACGCCGCCCTCGCGCACCTCCTGGTCTTCCAGGCTCAGGCGCACGTAGGGCCCGAAGCGCGACCCCGCCTCCAGGAGCGGCACCGCAGGGAGGGCCTGGTGCGTGAGGAGGAAGGGCCCCAGGTCCGCCTGCGGCAGGGCCGGGACCTCCAGCCGCCCCAGCTGGGCGCGCGCGTACAGCGACAGGCCCGCCTCGACCTGCAGCTCACCGCCGCACCCGTAGGCGACGCACCCCCCGTGCTCCTCGAAGCACACCGCGTGGTGGGGCGTGCGGCAGCCCGCGCAGCGGCTGCGCGCCTGCTCGGGCAGCAGGTCGTCGAGGCAGTACGGGCAGCGCGGCAGCGTGGTCACAGGATGTAGCGGGAGAGGTCCTCGTCCCCGGCCAGGCCCGACAGGCGCGCGCGCACGAGGGGCGCGTCGACCACCACCCGCTGACCGCGCCGCTCCGGCGCGTCGAACAGGGCGTCCTCCAGCAGCTTCTCCAGCACGGTGTGGAGCCGGCGGGCGCCGATGTCGTCGGTGCGCTCGTTGACGTCGCGCGCCAGCTCCGCCAGCGCCTCGACCCCTCCCTCCTCCCACACCAGCTCGAGGCCCTCGGTGTCGAGGAGGGCGCTGTACTGCTTGGTGAGCGCCGCCCGCGGCTCGACGAGGATTCGGCGGAACTCCTCCTTGCCCAGCGGCGACAGCTCGACCCGGATCGGGAACCGCCCCTGCAGCTCGGGGATCAGGTCGGAGGGCTTGCTGGTGTGGAACGCGCCGGCCGCGATGAACAGCACGTGGTCGGTCGAGACCGTGCCGTGGCGGGTCTGGACGGTGGTCCCCTCCACCACCGGCAGCAGGTCGCGCTGCACGCCCTGGCGCGACACGTCGGGCGCCCGCCCCGCGGCGTCGGCGGGGGCGCAGATCTTGTCGACCTCGTCCAGGAACACGATCCCGTCGGCCTCGGCCCGGGCCAGCCCCTCGGCCCGCGCCTTCTCCATGTCGACCCGCCGGCTCGCCTCCTCGGCGGTCAGCACCCGGCGGGCGTCGGGCACCTTGAGCTTGCGGGTCACGGGCCGCCGCGCGCCCAGCTTGTCGAACAGGCCCTTGAGGTCGATCCCCCCGCCCGGCCCGCCGGCGCCCGGACCGCCCGCGCCGAACACGCCGAAGGCGGGCAGGCCTCCCGGCTCGCTGGCGGGCTCGTAGGTCACCTCGACCTCGCGGTCGTCGAGCTTCCCCTCCCGCAGCATGGCGCGGAACCGCTCGCGGTTGCGGCCCCGCCGCGCCCGGTCCTCGTCGTCCTCGTCGCCGCCCACGTCTGGGAGCACGAGGTCGAGGAGGCGCTCCTCGGCGGCGGCGGCGGCCTCGGCCTCCACGGCGCGCATCATCTCCTGCTTCACCATGACCACGGCGGCGTCGACCAGGTCGCGGACGATGCTCTCCACGTCGCGCCCCAC
>JAWLGW010000163.1:0-9319 GCA_041690735.1 Planctomycetota bacterium | reverse complement strand
CCTCATCATTGCGATCGCGGTGTTGGCGCTGCTGAGCCTGTTCGCCACCGCCTTCGTGCGGCTGGTCAACTTCGAGAAGCGCGCCTCGGTCAACTACACGGACGCGGTCCGGGCGCGCCTGCTGGCCAAGGCCGGGGTCGAGGACGCGATCGTCCGCCTGCGGGAGGTGGTCGACGACCACCACTACCTCTCGCCGAGCGACGCCTGGAACTACAAGCTCACCGCGCCCAAGGACGACCCGGCGGCCCTGGTGGCCCTGGGCCTCGACCTCGACCTGACCACCACCACGACCCCCTCCTTCGCCCTCGACTACGCCAAGCAGATCAAGCCGACGTACGGGGAGTTCAGCTACCTCGGCGACGACCTGGTCGTGTCGGGGGTGCTGGGCCGCACCTACAGCGATGGGCTCGACGTCTACAAGCTCAAGGCGATCGACGCCGCCAGCCAGCTCAACCTCAACCATCCCGACCCGGCCGCGGCCGCCCGCATGCTGAAGTACCTGCTGTACGAGGCGGCGCAGCTCGATCCGCTGCTCAAGTTCAAGATCGGCACCTTGCCCAAGACCGAGGCGATCGCCCAGGCGGTGATCGAGAAGCGCCCCGGGGTCGGCTTCCGCTCCAAGGCTGAGATCGAGCAGCTGTTCGTCCCCGAGGTCGTCAAGGCGATCGCGGGCGCCAACCCGAGCCCCGCGGCCAAGGCGGCCGCCGAGGAGCTGGCCCAGGACGCCTGGCTGTACGGCCGCGGCAAGCGCCAGGCGATCCGCGACATGGTCACCGTCTATAGCTGGACCGACGACAAGGTAATCCGGCCGTGGAACCTCAACGACGAGGGTCGCCGCGGCCTCGACATCCTGCCCCGCGCGCCGATCAACCTCAACGCCGCCCCCGTGCCGGTCCTGGTGGCGCTCCTGGCCGAGCTGCACGCCGAGAACGACTACGGGGTGTTCCACCTCGGCCACGCCGAGGCGAAGAAGCTGGCGCGGGCCATCGCGGACCAGCGCGACACCACCGACGACACGGGCACCAGCGGCGGCTACGACGCCGACCCCAAGGACGACGGGCCCTTCAAGTCGTGGCCTCAGTTCGAGGCCTGGCTGGACGACTACGAGTTCGGCACCGTCAAGGAGTACGAGACCACGACCCCCGCCAACCTCGCGGCCCGGAGCGCTGAGACCTGGTGGGACGCCCGGCAGATCACCGAGCCCGGCCAGAAGGACCGGGCCCTGGTCCCGGACAAGTTCTTCTTCGCCGAGGTCTCCCCCACCTGGGCCGCCCTGCAGGAGAACCAAGGCATCCGGGACCTGGTCAAGGCGATGCTCAACCCCAACAGCATGCTGACCAAGATGGGCCCGGGCCCGAACCACGGCGGCAGCGTGCTGGAGTCGGGGATCCCGTTCCCGCGCATGGTCGACAAGAGCGACCTGGTCCAGATCACGACCGAGGGCTGCTTCGACTCGGGCGGCGTGTTCGAGGTCACCAGCCTGGGCATGATCGTGCAGCGCGGCCAGCAGGGGACCCTGGTCGAGGGGCCCAACGAGGTCAGCATCGTCGCCGCGCACACCCTGCAGGTCGTCGTGCGGGTGTACGACGTGCTCCGGATCACCTCGCAGGCCGACTTCGAGACCAACCGGGCCCTCATGACGTCCGGCGACTTCATCCCCGACCAGGGCGCCTGGAGGAACCTCGCCGGCTACAACCGGTCGGAGTTCGAGGACCATCCCGGCTGGCCGGGCATGATCACCAACCCGGTGTACTCCCTCGCCCGCCGGTCGGGCGAGGAGCACCACGCCATCCGCAGCGAGTACGCCCCGGCCCTGTACGACGGGCACGTCACCCTCTCCAACCTGCTGGGCGTCTCGGTCGAGAAGCACGACTTCGTGGCCGGCTTCGCGCGCGGCAGCGTGAACGCCTTCAAGGCCCGGGTGTGGTGGGACCCCAAGGACCAGGACCCCGGCACCGGCGAGCCGATCATCAGCAACATGCCCTCCCACCCCTTCGGCGCCACGCCCAAGCGCGACCTGTCGGGGCAAATCATCGGCGACGACGACGAGCCGCTCGGCGTCAGCGACGACAAGGCCTGGTACGAGGGCGCGGCCGCGGCCGGCAAGTCCGGCTGGCCCTACGAGCCCGACTACAAGGAGCTGAACGAGCTGGTGGGGGCCAGCTACGGCCTCGCGCCGGAGACCCGGAGGGGCCCGGCGCCCCTGCAGCTCGGCGCCAAGAGCCAGGTCCCCGACCCGCTGGATGCCATGCCGGGCGAGCCGCCCCTCGACGCCACGACGAAGCGGCCGTTCTGGTACGACGGCACCTCGCTGTGGAACAACGGCGTGGCCCTCGGCCCCAACCGCAACCTCGACGCGAGCGGGGACCCCGGCGTGCTGGTGTACGACTCCAACAACCTCAACCTCAACGTGGGCAGCTCGATCCGGTTCTGGGTGCAGCCGCTGGCCGACCCGTACCTCCAGGATATCGAGGTCCTGTTCTCGTTCGTCGGCAGCCAGGACGGCACCAAGCGCGAGACCGGCTTCCGGGTGTTCAAGAGGGTGGACGGGCAGGCCGGCGTGTCGATCGTGCTGCAGGCGGTCCCGAGCAATCACGGGGCCGGCTCCAACCCGTCGTCGGTCGCCCTCGCCGACAGCGAGGACGCGATCCGGTACCGGTGGGCGGTCAACGACGGCTCCATGGGGACCTGGTTCGACCAGACCGCGATCGACGTGACGCCGCGGATCACCGACGTCAGCACCGTCGACAGCCCGCTGGCCGGCCAGCCGGTCGACCCGTTCAACCCGGAGTGGCTGACCAACTCCTGGCACTGGATCGTGATCAACTACGGCTACAACAACTTCACGATCCCCGGCATGCCGAGCGTCGACGTGTCCCTGCAGGTGGACATGAACCCGACCCAGCCGCCCAAGGGGGTGCCGGTGGATGCCGCGGAGGGGTCGGGCGGCCGGATCGCGTTCCGCGGCCACCAGGCGACGGACGGCCTGTACGGGCAGCTGCACGGCTGCGACACCACCCGGGCTCCCCCCGGCACCGGAGGGAACCCGGGGGGAACCGTCCACGGCGCCCCGCTGCAGGACGTCCCGCTGGGGTGGACGACCTCGTTCCACCGGCCGAACGGTAGCGACTCCGCGGGTCACGGGACGCTCGAGGGCGCCCCCGCCATCGGGCCGTTCGGCGACGAGTATCAGGACCCGCCGGACGCCGGCTTCGACACCGGCAACAAGACCCCGCCGGGGAAGGTGACCGCCGGGTGGGTCCCTCCGCAGCCCAAGGCCGGCGCCGACCGGAAGACCGAGATCTTGAAGCACTGGCACTGGTACATCTACACGTGGATGACCCCGCGGCTCCTCGGCGACTTCTACCACTGCGGGCTGAACCAGGACCCGCCGGCGGCCACCACGCGGCATCGACACGACAAGCGGTACACCAACGCGATCAGCGACAGCGGCGGCGCGTACCGGCTCAACGTGACCCCCACCTTCCCGGCCGGCAGCTTCGGCCATCAGCTGTTCTGCGTGTTCGTGGACGAGAACGGGAAGCGGATCTCCTCGTTCACCACCGAGGACGACGAGGGCAACAAGACGACGCACGAGCTGGGCGAGGTCGGGGGCCGCGTGCCGTTCAGGTTCCTGAACAACAAGAGCTGGGAGCTGACGCTGGGCGCGGGCAGTCCCGCCCGGACCGGCGAGTTCGGCCGCGACCTGAAGAAGGGCTCCTCCGGCGACGACGGGCACGAGTGGCGGCTGGACGTCATCGCCGAGTGGACCACCTTCAGCCGCGACTCCGGCTGCGCTTGCTGCACCGCCAGCGAGGACACCGACGCCTGGCCGGGCACCTGGGACGGGGCCTACATGCGGCGCAAGACCGCCAACCCGGGGGGGAACACCTGGCCCAACGGGTGCCTGCACGACTCGGAGGGGATGACGATGCACGAGTCTTTGGTCCCCGCCCGGGGCGGAGACCCTGGGACGCACGGCTCGGACGTCCCCTGCCTCATCAAGTTCCACTCGGGCATCACCGGCGGGCCCGGGGAGATCCCGCCCGAGGGGGTGTGCGACGACTGCCACGGCTGCGAGGGGTGCGACGTCGACGGGCCGCTGTGGTTCGGGGGTGAGCCGCAGGGCAACAAGAACTTCACCTCGACCACCAACGAGAAGCTGGCCAAGGTGAACAGGGAGACGGTCGCGCGGGCGGTGTTCGACAACCTGGTGTTCCTCAACTCCATGCGCTACCGGACCGACTTCCCCGAGCAGCGCGTCGACTGGTATCAGGACCGCTTCTTCACGGGCAAGCTGGCCGAGGAGTACGTGCGGGCCGACCCGGAGCGGGGCGGCCTGGGCGACACCTCGAACAAGACGGGGTACGGCGCCGTGTTCCGGCGCGGGCTCCTGGAGCTGGTGGGCAGCCGCGGCCGCCTGGGCACGATGACCTGGACGGTGTATCCCTCCTCCGATCGCAGCATGAGCCTGCATCCCAAGCTGTGGCACCTCGACGGCGGCCCGAGCAGCGACCCTGCCTGGAGCGGAGACAACAGCGGCCTCCTCGACGGCACCCCCGCCACCCCTGGCTCCCCCTGGAGCAAGCGCGACTGCGAGCGGCTGTGCGAGCGGCCCTCGTGCTCCGCGCCCGGTCACGGCAGCTTCGAGCACGAGGAGCCCGTGGGGCTCGTGTTCGACTCGCCGGTGGTCTACAACGGCCTGCCGACGCTCCTGCGCGGCCCCGAGCTGGTGGTCGTGGGCTTCCAGCTCTCGGATCTGTTCCAGACCGACGCCTCCGGCGAGGAGACCACCCTCACCGAGCGCCAGAAGGTGGAGGAGTCGGGGGGCGGCTGGACGATCTCGGGGGGCGGCCTGCCGACGCCCATGTACCAGTCGCCGGTGCTGGAGGACGTGACGATCACCGTGATCCGCGAGAACGCCCAGATCCTGTACGCCGAGGAAGGTGTCGCCGAATGAGCCGAGCTTCTCCCGCCGTCGTGTCGCTGGCCCTGCCGCTCCTCGCCGCCCTCGGCGCGGCCTCGGCCGCCCGGGCCGGGGACGAGTCCGAGACCCCCCACCTCGAGGCCAAGCTCGAGAACGGAGAGTCGGGGGCGACGTTCATGCTGAGGGGGCGCTCGACGCCGCTGCCCGACGGGACCCGGCTGGAGGTGACCCTGGCCGCCAAGGGCAGGACCAAGGACGTGGTGTGCGCCCTGTTCCGCGTGGTCACGCAGGGCAACACCTACGCGGGCCGCCAGGACTGGCGAGGGCGGACGCTGGCTCCCATGGTCTACGAGGCGCAGGTCCAGCTGGTCGTCGAGAAGCAGTCCGACTCGGTCCGCTCGTGGCTGATGCGGGAGTACGGGTACGCCCCCCGCCACACCGAGGTGCTCGACTCCCGTGAGGTGACCCTCGGCAGCGTCGAGGAGCAGGCGGCCTTCTCGCGAGAGAACCTGCAGCACCTGCTGGGCTACGCGGACGACCTCGAGGCGCTGCGCGTGAACGCGTTGGAGGCGGTCGAGACGCCCAGGGCCGAGAACGAGGAGTGGCCGGCGCAGCTCCGGACGCTCAACAAGCAGGTCCTCAAGCTCCGCAAGGAGTTCGACGCCTACACCCGCTCCTACGTCGTCCTGCTGGAGCGAGGCTTCCTCGACCAGCTGCTCAACAGCCTCAAGGTGATCGGCGGCGCCCTGTACGCCCACCACCAGGGGCGCGACACGGCGCACGCCGACCTGCTCGCGCTGAGCGACCGGATCGCGCTCGTCCGGGGCCAGATCGTGGACCGGCTGCCCATCGAGAACGAGCCGCCGCTGGTGCACCCCGACCGGCTGGAGGAGGAGGGGGAAGAGGAGGGCGAACGATGAGCCGGCGCGCCTTGCTGCTGACGGCGCCGGCCCTCCTCCTGGGGAGCTGGCTCTTCCCCTCCACGGCCTTCGGCTGAACGAACATCCTCGGCATTCCGGGCGAATGCCGCATGGACGTCTATCGCATCGACACCAACCCCGACCCGAAGAAGCGCGAGATGCCGCGCGTCCTCGCCACCCAGGAGATGCGGCACCGGTGGACCTATCACGCCTACGCCATGTCGCATGACGGACGGGCGAACCTCATCTTCCGCGGCTACGGCTTCGACATCCAGCAAGCGGGCAAGGTGGCGCGCTTCAGCGCCGACCTGACGGCGGGGAACCCCGGCATCTACTGGAGCCCCGACAGCCGCGCGGTCACCTTCTGGACCGCGATCCGCCCGGAGGACGGGGTGAAGGGCGAGCACGCTCAGGTCGGCCTCGCGGTGCTGGACCTGCGCCAGATCACCACGGAGATGGTCAACGCCAGCCAGGAGTGGCCGGTCCGTCCGCCCTACCGCCTGATCTACGCCCCGCCCAAGGATCACGAGGGCTTCGGGGTGGAGTGGTCCCCTTCGGGCGAGGCGGTGTACGTGCTGGAGCGCGTGATCGCCGACGGCGACCGGCACACCCGCCTGGTCCGGATCCCCTACCCCAAGGAGGGCGAGCCCACGCAGGTCGCCATGATCGGGGGCATGATCGACTTCTTCATGCCGCCGGTGTCGCGGTTCGAGGGGGGAGAGGGACCGAGCAAGCGGCCCTATTGGATCGTGTTCGGCCACGCCCGCGGCCTGTTCGTGGTGGACCCCAAGGGGAGGCACCTGCGCAAGCTGGCGAGGCTCCCGGCGACGGGCCTGCAGAACGTGGAGTGGCACCCCGGCCGCAAGGATCAGGTGGCGCTGTACTTCAAGCACGCGATGCTCAACGCGCAGGGGCAGCGCTTCAAGGGCGTCTATCTGGTGCACCTGGAGCGGATCGGGCGCGAGGAGGCGGGGAGCGTCGTGGAGGAGGTGTACCCCAACAACGACGTCCACACCCTGTGGTACTCGCCGCGCGGCAACTACATCTCCTGGGCCAACGGCTCGACCGTCTACCTGCGCTCCACGGCTGAGGTCGACCCCGAGGAGGGCGCCCCCACCGTGATCGAGCTCAACCCCACCGTCGACGACGAGCCCGTCGAGGTGAAGGGGTTCGCCTGGCACGCCAAGGAGAAGAAGGTGGCCGTGGCGGCGGGCGGCGCGCTGCTGGTCTACGACGTCGAGCATCCCGAGCGAGAGCCGCTGCTCGCGGCGCGCCTGGGGCGCGCGGCGAGCGACTTCGTCGCGGAGCCGAAGTGGGCTGGTGACGAGGTGACGTTGACGCTGTTCTGCGACATCACGCCCGACCCGGGCGCCATCAACCGCTTCGGAGTCACCACGGCGGAGCCGGAGGAGGAGCCGAAGGACGGCGCCGAGCCGCAGGGCTCCGGCGCCGGGCGGCGCGGCGGCCGTTGAGCTCGTCAGCGCGGCCGAGGGTCAGGGGCCGGCGGCGGTCACCGCGCGTGGGGCCGCTGTGGGGAGGAACGATGTCCTGGGGAGTTGACCGCCTTCGCGTTCCTGCGCGCAGGATGACCCTGGTCGAGCTGCTGGTGGCGGTCGCGCTCGGGATGATCCTCATCGGGGTCATCACGTTCGTGTGGATCCAGTCGAACCGGATCTTCACGACGACCATCCACCGCCTCGAGACGTACCAGCGCCTGCGGACGGTCATGGACACCATGGAGCGGGACCTGGCGAACACCGCCCGGACCATCGACATGGAGTTCTTCGTCGACCACGTCCCCCCCGGCCAGACGGTCGGGAACGGCTTCTACGACGCCGAGGACAGCGAGCTCCAGGTGGGGACGGAGCACTTCCGGACCCCGCGCGACCCGAGCGATCCGCTGAAGGTCGCGGACGAGGACGAGTTCGCGATCGCCAAGGGAGTCGAGGCGCTGGGCATCAAGCCCTTCCCGCCGACGGACGCCACCTACCTGTACGCGCCGACGGTGATCTCGCCGCCGCCCTACAAGATCGGCGGGGGCTACACCGACGGCCGCTTCTACTGGCGCGACGAGGTGTACGTGCGCTCGTTCGCCATGGCGGACGGGATCAACCGCCCCGCCCTGATCCACTATCGCCTGGTGCAGCTCGAGAACGGCCGCTCGGTGCTCCGGCGCCGGATCTGGTTCCTGGACGGAGAGGGCGAGGTGGTGCCGCCGGACCCGGCGGCCGGCGTGGCCGGCACGGATCGGGTGTCCCTGCTCACCGACGGGATCGCCGACCTCAAGGTCGCCTTCTACTTCAAGGAGAACACGGCCGAGGGCGACGGCCACTGGTACCACGTCGGTGACCCCTCCGCCGGCAACGCCTACTTCGAGCTGCTCGAGGACGAGGGCCTGGAGCGGGGGAAGAAGCTGTTGCTGGAGGACGAAGAGCGCGGCTTCCGCACCGCTCGGCGCTCTCGCGAGCAGGGCGGACTGGACGAGAACCCCTTCGGCGGCAACCAGAACGCCTGCACCTTCGTGTACCAGGGCAACGCCCGCATCGAGGAGCGGGCCTTCGGCCCGCCCGTCCTCCGTACCCTCAAGCGAGAGGACGCGAGCGGACCGATCACCGACCTGACGAAGCTCCCCCTGCGGGCGGCGAACAAGGCGGCGGACCTCCAGCACTACGACCGGTTCGATTTCCCTGGGGTCCGCCCCGGCGACAGCTTCCTCCTGTACGACGCCACCGACGACGACGACGAGCAGGTGGCCGGGGTCGGGAAGGAGGCGGGGGAGCTGTTCCCGGCCAAGATCTTCACGGTCGACACGATCTTCTCGGAGAGCGCCGACGTGGACTTCAGCGCGCTCGTCGCCGTGAAGTTCCGCGACCCGTTCGACTTCTTCCGCCTCAAGCAGAACTGGCTGGGCGAGGAGGAGCCGATCGCGATCACGGCCGCCGACGTCGGCTCGGTCCCCGACGACGCCACCTACGCCGCCGGCCCCAAGGAAGGGCGCACGATCACGGGCTCGTTCAACGTGAAGTACCGAGTCGGGTTCCTGCCGGCCGCGTTCCTGATCCGCCTCAGCTCGGACGACAAGTACAACCGCAAGGTCCTGCCCATGGAGCGGGTGATCCGCCTGGTCCAGCAGTGAGCCGCCGCCGACCGAGGGACCTCATGCTCCGCCGCCCCCTCACGCGCGACCTGACCCTGGTCGAGATGCTGGTCGCCACCGCCCTGGGCACCATGCTGGTGGGCGTGGTGGTCTTCGTGTGGATCCAGTCGAACAAGATCTTCACGGTCACGGTCAACCGCCTGGAGACCTATCAGCGGCTGCGCAACGTCCTCGACACGATGGAGCGGGACCTCGCGAACACCACCCGCACCGTCGACATGGAGTTCTACGACGACACCGGGGATCCCCCGAACGGGCACTACGACGAGGGGGACAACCTGCTGACGGTGAGCGGCGGGCGCAGCTTCCGCGAGC
>JAWLGW010000162.1:0-9386 GCA_041690735.1 Planctomycetota bacterium | reverse complement strand
GGTGAACCTCGAGCGCGGCGTAGCGCTCCTGCGGGCGGCGGCGGCCCGAGGCGACGGCCGCGCCGCCCTCGGCCTGGGGGAGCACTTCGAGGCGCGAGGCGAGCTCGCCGAGGCGGCGAGGTGGCTCGAGCGGGCGGGGGCGCTCGGCAAGGAGTGGGGGTGGGTGCGCGCGGCGGGCCTGCACCTCGACGCGGGCGACGCGACGCGGGCCAACACCTGCTTCCGGGCGGCCGCCGACGCCGGGCACGCCGGCGGGCTGCGCGGCCTGGGCGAGTCGTACCTGACGGGGCGCGGCCTGAGGCCCGATCCGGGGCGCGCGGTCGACCTGCTGGAGCGCGCCGCGCAGGAGGGCGACGCCGGCGCCATGACCCTGCTCGGTCGAACGCGGGTCCACGGGACGCACGGCGTGACCGCCTCCCCCGAGGAGGGGGAGCGGTGGCTGCGGCGGGCGGCGGCGGAGGGCGAGCGCCACGCGGCGGCCGCGCTGGCGGAGGTGCTCGCCGACCGCGGCCAGCCGGCGGAGGCGGTCGAGGTGCTGGCGCCGTTCGCGCAGGACGCCCAGCACCCCGACCTGCTCCTGCCCCTGAGCGAGCTGCTCCTGGCGGCGGACCAGCCGGCGGCCGCCGTCGAGGCGCTCCAATCCGCTCTGGCAGCCGACCTCCCCGACGCCCTCCCGCGCCTGGCGGACGCGGTGGTGCGCGGGGATCACGCGCCGCGCGAGTGGGCCCCGCTGATCGAGCTGCTGCGCCCGCGCGCCGAGGAGGACGGCGCCGCCCTCGCCCGGACGCTCCTGGCCGAGGCGCTGCTCCGCCAGCCGGCGCCCTGGGAGCCCGCGCCGGGGGAGGCGGTCGCGCTGCTGCAGGAGGCGGCAGAGGCGGGAGAGGCCCTGGCGCAGCTGACGCTGGGCCGGCGGCTGTGGCTGGGCCAGCGGGTGCCCAGGGACGAGCCCCGCGCCTTCAGCCTGCTGCTCGCCGCCAGCCGCGCCGGGGATCTGGACGCGGTCGAGGCCCTCGCCGAGCGCACCGATCGGCACCTCAACCCGTTCAACGCCGGCCTGTCGGGTGCCGTGCGGGCCGAGCTGGTGCGGCTGTTCCGCCGGGCCGCCGCTGCCGGCCGGCCGCACGCCACGAGCTCCCTGGCTCTGGCCCTGCGGATCGGCTGGGGGGGCCAGCGGGCGGACCCTCAGCGGTCCCTCGAGCTGCTCCACGACCTGGCCGCCCAGGGAGACCTGCGGGCGCTGCTGCATATCAACGAAGCGCACTGGTACGGCTTCGGGGTCGAGGCCTCCAAGTCGACCGGAGTGGAGTGGTGCCGCAAGGCGGCGGAGGCGGGCCATGGGGGCTGCCTGTACCGCATGGGGCTCATGGCCGAAGCCGGAAGTCTCCCCTCGATCGAGAAGGACGCCGTCGCCGCGGCCGAGTACTACGTCCGCGCGGCGGCGGCGGGGCATGACTCCGGCGTCGTGAAGATGGTCGAGTTCCTGGTGGCCGGCACCGGCGGGGTGCCGGTCGACCTGCCCCGGGCGCTGGAGGCGCTGCAGGAGGGGGCGCGCCGCATGAGCGCCCAGGCCATGCGCCACCTGGGCGGCTTGCTGGTCGGTCACCGACCCCAGATCTCGCGCGATCCCGAGGCGGGGGTGCGCTGGCTGAGGCAAGCGGCCGAGCAGCGCGACGACCGGACGTCCATGCGCGCCCTCCAGGACCTGTACGGGAGCGACGCCCTGGGGCCTCCGGATCGCGCCCAGGCCCGGTACTGGGGTTGGCGCGCGGCGGGAGCGACCCACGAAGACGCGCTCCGCAGCCGCGACCAGGGGGACGCGCCGCCGCCGAACGATTAGCCGACGCGCCTCACCCGGACCGCCTCCAGGTGCGGGCACGGCCGGGCGAAGCCAACCTTCTGGTAAGCGCGGATCGCGGCGGCGTTGTCGCTGGCGACGTTGAGGACCACCAGCGACACCTGCTCGAACAGCGCCGCGCACAGCCGGGCGGTGAACCAGGCGCCCAGGCCACGGCCGCGCGCCGCCGGGTGCACCACCAGGTCCCCGACCGCGGCCACGCGGAGCGCGGGCGAGAAGGCGTGCGTCCCGCCCAGGGCCAGCCAGCCCCCCTCCACGTCGTGGGCGGCCAGGTACACGCCGCCCGTCAGCCGGCTCGCCTCGAACCAGTGGGAGGGGTAGTGGGCGTCGTAGAACCGCTTCGCGGCGGCGGCGTCGCGCGGCTCGAGGCGCACGCACCCCAGCCCGGGCGGCGACGCGACCGCGCGCAGCCCCTCGCGCCCGAGGGCCAGGCGCAGGTGCGGCTCGAACCGCTCGCCCGCCAGGAGCGGCCGGAGCGCCGCGTCCATGGCCTGCGGGTAGTGCAGGTGGAAGGGCTCGGGCAAGGGCGCGGCGCGCAGCAGCGCGGCGGCGGCCTCGGGCTCCCCGTACAGGATCGCGGTGGGGCCCGGCACGTACAGGAGGAGCAGCGCCCGCCCCTCGGCGTCGCTGAGGAACCAGCGCGTGTCACCGAACAGGGCGTCGTCGAGGTCCGCCAGGCCGTAGCCGCCCCACACGGGGTCGCGGCGCAGCAGCGCCTCGAGCAGGGCGCGGTCGCGGGTCTCGATCACCGGCGATCTCCGATCGCTGGGCGTCGGGTCACTTGGGCGGCGGCTCGCCCGGGCGCGCGTCGCCCACCTGACGTACGTCGCGGAGGCGCTGGACGGTGCGGCTGCGGATCCGCTGGACCTGCGTCCCCGCGGGCGCCTTGATCGTCACCTCGAGGTCGGACTCGAGCACGCTCTCGAGCAGCAGCCCGTCGGCGTCGATGATCAGGTAGCCGCTGCCGCTCTGCCGGCTCACCTCCACGTGGGCATGCTCGGCGGGCCCCTCCCCCTGGTAGGAGACGCCGATCGTGGCCTCGATCCGATAGCGAGGGCGGGGCCGGTCCTCCCCCGGCGGGAGCACCTCCTGCAGGCGGTACTTGAACAGGTAGTTGAGGGTCCCCATGGGCGGCATGGGCTGCGGGTCGAGGCGATCCCAGCCGCGCCCGAGCGAGATCGGCTTGCGGGGCAGCTCCAGGAACAGCCCCTTGTAGGTGTGGCGCTGCGCGGCGGGCGCGCCACGCACCTGCGTCACCTCGCCCCGGGGGCCGACCTCGAGGGTCACGGTGCGCCCCAGCTTCTCGGTCCAGGGAGCCAGCCGCTCCGAGGGCTCCTGGGCGGGGTCGGCCGAGTCGTAGGCCTCCCGCCGGTCGGCGGCGGTCAGCTTGGCCTCGATCCGCTGGGTGGTCAGGGTCACCTGCCCCCGGCCCCGTCGCGACCGAGCGGAGGCGGGGGCGAACGCCTGCCGGTAGGTCTCCCGCGTCCAGCTGGAGACCTCACCGCCCCCCGACTCGCCCGTGCGCTGGCGGACCTCCTGGTGCACCCGCTGCTCGGTCTCGATCGTGTAGCTCGCCTCGAGGCCCGCCAGGCGGTCGAAGCGGTATCGGAGCAGCACCTCCTCCTGGGGGGCGCGCCCCTCCTCGTCGGCCGCCGCCGCGGTGGCCAGGAAGCACAGCAGCGCCAGGGCTGGGACGAAGCGGGCGGCGCGGCCGCTCACCGGGCCACCGCCGGGGCGGGCGCGGGCGCCGCGGGGGCCGGGGCGGGCGCGCCCACGGCGTCGACTCGAGCCTCCATGAAGAACGGCAACTCCTCCTCCACCGCCCGCGCCTCGGGCAGCGGCTCACCGACCGCGACCCGGGCCTCGAGCTCGTCGAGCGGCGCCGCCTCGAGCACGTACCGGCGCCGCAAGGGCAGCTGAAAGCTCCAGGTCCCCAGCGCTCCGGCCGCGCCTCGCTCCTCGACCCGCCAGGCGCTCGCCAGGCGCGGGTGCAGCTGCGGGGCGAAGAAGAACGCGTCGAGCAGGCCGGCCTCGCCGTCTGCCACCACCAGGGCCTCCTCCACCCGGCCGCGCGCGTCGGCGGCGCCCAGGAGGTCGAGCGGCTCGAGGTCGTCGTCGCCGGCGACCCCCGCCAGCGACAGGTCGGCCAGCGGGAGGCGCAGCGTGCGCCCGGTGCGGTTGACCACCAGCAGACGCAGGCGATGGATCACGCCCAGGCTGAGGGGCTCGCCCTGGCGGAGGAACGCCTCGTGCCCCACGTAACAGGAGGCGGTCCGGGCGCGCTCCGGCTCCCCCGTCCACACCAGCAAGGCGGGCTCGGTCCCCGCCGGCTCGTCGTCGCCCGGGGCGTCGAGGACGTCGAGCAGTCCCTGGGCGTCGTCCTGCGCGCCGACCGACAGCCGGCGCACGGCCGCGAAGGCGCGGGCCATGGAGGCAGGGTCGAGGGGCGCGGAGACCGGCCGGGTCTCGACCGGCCCCTCCGCCCGCAGCAGCTCCACGTACAGCTCCTTGCGCGCCTCCGTGGGCAGGTCGACCGGCCCCCGGCAGCCTGCGAGCAGCGCCGCGGCCAGCAGGCACGGACCGAGCCGGCCGGGACGAAGGAGATTACGGGGGGCAACAGATGGCACGGACGGCCTTGTCTAGGTTAGGGTCAGACGACGAGGATGTTCACCCATACCAACGATCGGGTATGGTCCTATGCTTCGGCCCCATCGTCTAGCGGTTAGGACACAGGCCTTTCAAGCCTGCGACGCGGGTTCGAGTCCCGTTGGGGTCATGCGGTCTGTCGGCCGAGGCCGGCGCCATGGC
The DNA here is from genome assembly GCA_041690735.1 of Planctomycetota bacterium. Lineage (GTDB taxonomy): Bacteria > Planctomycetota > J058 > J058 > J058 > JAWLGW01. Next base: position 4,723 of record JAWLGW010000162.1, on the reverse strand, counting down.
TGAGATCCTCATCCTCACCCAGTTCTTCCGGCAGCAGGGAGGGCGCCCCCTCGAGGAGTTCCTGGAGGACTTTCCGGGGGCGTTCCTCATGGCGCGCCACCAGAAGCTGCCGCCCCTGATCGTGCCGCTCCCCAAGGACCCCTCCTTCCGGCTCACGGTCGGCAGCGACGAGGAGTGCGACCTCGACTTCGACGCCGACCCCACCCTCGACCCGGTCCACCTCACGATCACCTACCACCCCGGCTTCCGCGGCTGGACGGTGGAGGACCCAGGGTCCTCGTTCGGCACCCACGTCGACGGCGAGCGGGTGAGCTCGGGCAGGACGACCCTCCTCTCCGATCGGAGCCAGATCAAGCCCGGCGGCGGCCTCACCGAGCTGCAGTTCTATCTGGCCGAGACGCTGTACGGCCGCATGAACAAGGCGGGCATTACCCGCAGCCTGCGGCGCAAGAAGGCGACGCGCCCCGCCATGCGGTCGCGCCCCGCCGCGCAGGCCGCGTCAGCGCCCACCCCGCCCGCGGCGCCGCCCGCGCGCGCCGCCCGCCCTGCGGCCGCCCCCGCTCCACCCTCCGCGGACGAAGGCGACGCCACGCCGCCGGTCGCCGCCGCCCGCCCTCCCGCGGCCGCCCCCGCTCCGCCGCCGGCGGACGAAGGCGACGCCACGCCGCCGGTCGCCGCCGCCCGCCCTCCCGCGGCCGCCCCCGGCGGCGAGGCGACGATCGAGGTGGAGGCCAGCGACGAGGACGACGCGACCCCCGTCGCCGGCCAGGGGCGGCCCTGAGGGACCGTCCAGGAACGGGCTCGAGAAGTCGCGCTCGCGCGAGTGACCAAGCCAGCCGCGGCGAGCACCGACGAGAATCTGCGCTCTCAGCTCCTCGGAGTGAGCCGTCCCTGTCAGCTCCTCCTGATTGCTGACCGCTGACCGCTACCAGGAGGCCTCGAGGCCCCCCTGGAGCACCAGCCGGTCGTAGTCCTCGTTGACGTCACCCGAGCGCCAGGCGCTGTTGGAGGCGCTCACGAACACCCCCACCGTCAGCAGGTCGCCGCGCTGATCGGGGTTCGCCAGGCCGAACACTCGCTGCCACACACCCGCGGACAGCGACAGCAGCCGGTGGCGGAGCCGGCCGCTCGACGCGGACGGGCTGCGGACCAGGAAGTCGCGCGCCACGCCCCGCACGGCCAGGTCGAGGCGCGTGCTGTCGGGCCACACCCACCACTCGCCGCGGACGCTGAACGAGAGCTCGCGGTAGCTGCGGTCGTTCTCGAACACGTCGCGGTTGTAGACCGAGCCGACGCCGGCGATCAGCTGCAGCTGGTGCCCGCCCAGGCGGAGCTCCTGGAACCAGGTCAGGTTGAGCTGATGGCGCTCGAGGGCGAGGCGAGGTGACTCGAGGGCGGTGGTGCCGTCGCGGGCCCGCGCCCGGCACTCGCGGTAGTCGCGCCGCCGAAAGCGGTACTTCAGCTTGAGGCGGGAGCGCGGGCTGCGCGAGAGCTTGGCGCTGAGCGAGGCGTCGAAGCGGAGCTCCTGGTAGTCGAGGGACTCGACCCCCGAGTTCTCCTCGTAGTCCTTGAGGCGATAGCTGGCCCCGAGCTCCAGCGCGAAGGCGCGCAGGTGCAGCCCCCCCTGATCGGCGGGCGAGGGCGGCGGCCGCAGGATCGCGAACACCCGCACCTCCTCGTCGAGGGAGCCGAAGCGCCCCCGCGGGAACAGGTCGCCGTTGTCGTCGAGCAGGTTGAGCCGCGACAGCTCGAAGGCGTTCTGCAGCCCCGCGTCCAGCCAGAAGGCGACCGGCTGGAAGTACTCGGCGAAGGCGGACACGAAGTGCTCGTTCGCCGGGTGGTGCTCGAAGTATTGCAGGGTCTCGCCGCTGACCTCCGCGAACAGCTCGCCGCCGCCCGGGAACCTCGCCAGGAGCTCCACCTCTCCCTGGGCGCGCCACAGGCCGTCGTCGGTCTCGCGGCGCTCGGCGCGGAACACGTTGGAGTCGTAGCCAGCGGACAGGCGGGTGACGCCCTTCCAGCTGAGCTGGATCCCGCGGGACAGGGGCCCTTCCTGCTCCGCCTCGCGCTCGTCCACGACGCCGGCGCCCGTCTCGAAGTCGGGGATCGCGCTGGCGTCGAAGCCCTCGTCGGCGTACTTCGGGCGCCGCAGCGCGCCGGCGGGCGTGACGCTGCGGACGGGGGCCGCGGTCGCGGCGGCGCCGCGGTCCCGCTCCTCGACCACACGGTCGGGGTCGTCGCTGGCGCGGTCCACCTCCTGCCCGACGGCCCAGCCGGCCGACGCGACCAGGAGCGCCGCGGCGACGCCCAGGCTGCAGGTTCGCTTCGCCCTCCCCACAGACCTCCGCCGCCCGCACCCGGCGAGCCACGCGCGCCGCCCGCCGGCGCGCGTCAGGACGAGCCGGCCGGCGGCCCGTCGCGGCGAAACGTTCGAACCCGAACCCCCCCGGGTTTCGCGACCGCCCCCCTGCCCCGGGGGCAGGAGCGCAGCGGCCGTTAGAATACCGCGCCCCCGGCGTGACAGGGCGCCGGACACGACCGCGTCCTGCCGCTAGACCCCGAGAGAGCCATGCCCGAGCGCATCCTGGTCACCAGCGCCCTCCCCTACGCCAACGGCCCGATCCACTTCGGGCACGTGGCCGGGGCCTACCTGCCCGCCGACGTCTACGTCCGCTACAAGCGGCTCACCGGCGCCGAGGTCCTGTACATCTGCGGCACCGACGAGCACGGGGCGCCGATCTCGATCAACGCCGAGAAGGAGGGCGTCGAGCCCGAGGCGTTCGCCGCCCGCTGGCACGAGGCGATCAAGAAGAGCTTCGACCGCCTCGAGATCCAGTTCGACAACTTCTCGCGCACCTCGCGGCCGATCCACCACGAGACCACCCTGTGGTTCTTCCAGGACCTGCTCGACAACGGCTTCATCGTCGACAAGGTCGAGGACCAGCTGTTCTGCGAGACCTGCCAGCGGGGCCTGCCCGACCGCTACGTCACCGGCACCTGCCCGCGGTGCAAGTTCGACCGGGCCCGGGGCGACGAGTGCCCCAAGTGCGGCGCGGCCTACGAGGCGGTCGACCTGATCGACCCCCGCTGCAACACCTGCGGCGACCCCGCCGCCAGGAAGCCCTCTCGCCACTGGTACCTCGACCTGCCCAAGCTCCAGGAGCCGCTCGAGGCCTACCACGCCGAGCGGTTCCCCAGCTGGCGGCAGAACGTGGTGGGCGAGGTCAGGGACTTCATGAGCGGCCTGCGCCAGCGGGCCGTCACCCGCGACCTCTCCTGGGGGATCCCGTTCCCCCTCGAGGAGGGCGCCGGCAAGGTGTTCTACGTGTGGTTCGACGCGCCGATCGGCTACGTGTCGTCCACCCGGGAGTGGGCAAACCAGCAGGGACTCCCCCAGGACGAATGGAAGCGGTGGTGGCAGGACCCCGAGGTGCGGCTGGTCCACTTCATCGGCAAGGACAACATCGCCTTCCACGCGGTGATCTTCCCCGCCACCCTCCTGGGCCAGACGGCGCGCTACACCCTCCCCGACGTGCCCGCCAACGAGTTCCTCAACCTCGAGGGGAGCAAGTTCAGCACCTCCGCCGGGTGGTTCATCGCGATCGACGACTTCTGCAAGCGCTACCCCCCCGACACCCTGCGGTGGACCCTCACCCGCAGCGCGCCCGAGACGCGCGACAGCGAGTTCACCTACCGGGACTTCCAGACCCGCGTGAACACCGAGCTGCTGGGGACGTTCGGCAACTTCGTCAGCCGGGCGCTCAAGTTCGTGCAGAGCCGGTTCGAGGGGGTGATCCCCCCGGCGCAGGACCCGCTCCCCGAGCCCGAGCAGCGGGCGCTGGCCGCCCTGGCCCAGGGCGTGCGCGAGGCGGGGGAGGCGCTGGACGGCTTCTCCACCCGCGCCGCCGCCCAGAAGGTGCTCGAGGTGGCCTACGCGGCCAACAAGCTGATCGAGGAGACGCAGCCCTTCAAGACGATCAAGGAAGACCGCGACCGGGCGGCCACCACGATCAACGTCGCCTGCCGACTGCTGGAGGGCCTGGCGCTCCTGCTCACGCCGTTCGTGCCCTCCACCGGCAAGCGGATCGCGGCCCAGCTGGGCCTCGACGTGCGCGCCTTCCCCGGCGAGCGGCGCTGGAGCGACGCCGCCAGCCCGCCCGACCCCGCGGGGCGCAAGATCGGCAAGGTGAAGCACCTGTTCGCCAAGATCGAGGACGCCACGGTGGAGGCCGAGGTGGCGGCGCTCAAGGAGCAGGCGGCCAAGGTCGCTGGCGACACCGCGCTCACGGGCCAGATCGACGCCCAGAAGGCTGGCGGCGCCGAGCCGGCGAAGGCCACCCCGGGCAAGCCCGAGATCGACTTCGACACCTTCGCCTCCCTCGACATCCGGATCGCCCGCGTCGCCTCGGCGAAGCCGGTGCCCAAGACCGACAAGCTGCTCCACCTCGAGCTGGAGCTGGCGAACGGCGAGCGCCGCACCGTGCTGTCGGGGATCCGCCAGTTCTACGAGGCCGAGTCGCTGGTCGGGCGGCAGGTGGTGTACCTCGCCAACCTGGCGCCGCGGAAGATGCGCGGGATCGTCTCGCAGGGCATGGTCCTGGCCGCGAACGACGCCGGCGGCGAGGCGATCCTGCTCCAGCCGGACCGGACAGCGCCCGACGGCGCGCCGGTCACCTGAGCGGCGCGCGGCTCAGGGCTCCCACCGCGCCCTCGGCCGCCTGCC
>JAWLGW010000161.1:0-9410 GCA_041690735.1 Planctomycetota bacterium | reverse complement strand
CCGCGGCGAGGGGGAGGCGCCCGAGGTGGACGCGGAGCTCGACGTGGAGCTCGCGCACCCGCACCTGCGGGGGCCGATCGCCCTGCGCGGGAGCGTGCGGTGGGTGAAGCCGGAGGCGGACGGCACCTGGCAGGCGGGGGTGGAGTTCGACAAGGTGCGCGACACCACCGCCGTCGCCCTCATGCAGCTGATCGTGCTGGAGCTCGGCAGCACGGTGTATGGAGACCGCGGCCCCGTCGGGTTCGTGTCGCGCTCGGCGGGCGAGGGGCCGTACCACGTGTACGACCTCGACCGGACGCTGCTGGCGACGGTCACCCGCGAGCGGCTGCTGGTCCTCGAGCCCGCCGACGGCACCCCCCGGAGCGAGCACGGCTCGTTGGCCGAGGCGCTGGGGGAGCTGTTCCCCGAGTCGAGCCAGCTGCGGATCGCGCCGCCCCTGCGGTGAGGCGCGGGGTCCTCGGACCCGCTCGTCCGGATTCACGGCGCCGCCAGCGTGTTGTTGGACCGCAGCCGATATGCCAGAACGTCAGGAGTCGATCGGGGAAAATGCCCCGGCCGGGGGAGGGGAGGAGCCGTGAGCGACAAGCCCATCGCGAAGGTCTCGGTGCCGATCACCGAGGCGGACAAGCAGGCGATCGCGGACGTGTTGGACAGCTCCCCCTTCAAGCAGGACACCCTGCTGATGCTCGCCCTGCGCGTCGGGCTGCGGGAGATCTCCAAGGACCCCACGATCCTCATGCCGTACCTGGCGAAGAAGTCGCCGCCCGGCTGATCCCTTCAGCCGAGGCGCGCTCCCTGCCGACGAGCGGCTATGGAGCGCCCGCTCGTCTCCCGTCCGCGCCCGGCCACGCTGGTCGCCGCCGCCCTGGCCCTGGCCGTGCTCGGCCTGGTGCTGGTGAGCTCGGCCGCCGACACGCCGGCGGCTCGGCGCTTCGGGCGCCCGCCCCACGACTACGTGCTGCGGCAGACGTGGTGGACGGCCGTCGGCGTCGCCTGCTTGGGACTGGCGCGGTCGCTCGGCCCCCGCGGCCTGCGCCTGCTGGCCCTCCCGGGTGGGGGGCTCCTGCTGGGCCTGTCGGCCGCGACGCTGATCCCGGGCCTGGGCGTCACGATCGGCGGCGCCCGCCGGCAGCTCGAGCTGGCGGGCCTGACCGTGCAGCCGACCATCTTGCTGGTGGCCTGGGCGCCGCTGGCGGTCGCGGTGGCCCTGGCCCCCGACGCCCAGGGGCGGCCGCGGCGGCGCTGGCCCCTGTGGGCGCTGCTCGCCGCGGGCGGCGCGGTGTGCCTGCGGCAGCCGAACTTCGGCCACCTGGCGACGCTGCTGGCCGCGACCCTGGGCGCCGTGGTGGGGCTGGGGCGGGCGGCGCGACCGCTGGCCTGGCAGGTCGCCGGGCTGCTGGCCGCCTGCGCCCCGGTGGCGCTCACCTTCCCCTCCGTCCGCTGGCGGGTGGCGAGCTTCTTCCAGCCGGGTCTCACCGCCGACACCCGGGGGCTGGAGGCGATCCTGCAGGGCGCGAGCCTGCTGGGGGTGGGGCTGGGGCGCGGGGGCGAGAAGGCGCTGCTGTCGGCCGCCCCCACCGACTACGTGCTGGCGGTGTCGCTCGAGGAGCTGGGCTGGGTGGGCGCCGCGGCGGCCGTGGGCGCCTTGCTGGCCCTGGCGGCGGGCGTGGCCGCCCAGGCGCGTCCGCGCGAGGGGGGCGATCCCCTGGCCTCGGCGGTGGCCTGCGGCGCCGCGGCCTCGCTCGCCTTCCCGGCGCTGGTGCACCTGGCCGTCAACCTGCGCCTCATGCCCGTCACCGGGATCCACCTGCCGCTGCTCAGCTACTCGGGCTCGTCCACGGTGGCGGCCTTCCTGGCGATCGGCCTGGTGATCGGCGTGACCGCTCCGGAGGCGGCGCGGCCCCGCCCCTCGACGTCGCGCGAGGAGCAGGGCCTGGTGCGGGAGGCGGCGGCGTAGCCCCTCGCTACGTCCCGTAGCGCCGCTCGATCACCGCCGCCCGGCGGACCATGTCGAGCAGGTCGTGCTCCCGGTCGTCGAAGCGCGGGTCGAGCGAGCCCTCCAGCAGGCGCTCCAGGCTGTCGAGGCGCGTCTGGACGTGGGGGCTCTTGCGCAGGACCTCCGCCAGCTCGGCCGCGCAGGCCGTGACGCGGAACCGGCCTGAGGCGCCCTCGAAGGCGCTCGCCACCGCGCCGGTGAGGGAGTGGACCTCCTCGCGGGCGGCGTCGGGCCCGCGCTGCGGGCGCTCGCCCCTCTTGTAGCGCAGGGCCACCTCGCCCAGAGGTCCCTCGGAGCCCGGCACCAGCTCCAGCTCGTACACCGCCGTCACCGAGTGGCCGGCGCCCACCTCGCCCGCGTCGACCCGGTCGTCGCGGAACTGGTCGTCGCGGATCGCCCGGTTCTCGTAGCCCACCAGGCGATAGCGGGCGACGCGCCGCGGGTAGAAGGCCACCTGGACCTTCACGTCCCGCGCCAGCACCTCGAGGTTCGACACCAGCTCCTCGCCGAACAGGCGCCGCGCCTCCTCGATCGTGTCCACGTAGGCGTAGCTGCCCTCGCCCCGGTCGGCGAGCTGCTCCATCATGGTGTCCTTGTAGTTGCCCATGCCGAAGCCCAGGGTGCCCAGGCTGATCCCGCGCTCGCGGTGGCGCTCGATCAGGGCCAGGATCTCGGGGTGGCGGGCGGGGCCCACGTTGGCGTCGCCGTCCGAGCACACGAACACCCGCGTGTTCACGCCGGGCCCCGCCTGGTCGGCGGCCAGGCGGTAGGCGAGGTCGATCCCCGAGCCCATGGCCGTGCTGCCGCCCGCCGACAGGCGGGCCAGCGCCTGCTGGATCCGATCGCGGTGGCGCACGGGGGTCGGCTCCAGGGCGACCCCGACCGAGCCGGCGTAGGTGCAGATCGACACCACGTCGTCGGGCCGCAGCCGCTCCACCAGCAGCGACAGGCTCCGCTTGACCAGCCCCAGCTTGTCGGGCGACCGCATGGAGCCCGAGGTGTCGACCAGGAACACCAGGTTCGCCCGCTTGCGCGCCTCCTCGCTCAGGCGGCGCCCCTGCAGGCCGACGCGCAGGATCGTCTTGCCGGGGCGGAAGGGCGAGGCGGCGGCCTCGCTCACCACGGCGAAGGCGCCCTCGCGGGGGTCGGGGTAGCCCTGGCGGAGGTAGTTCACGAACTCCTCGGGGCGCACGGCGGCGGGCGGCGGCAGGACCCCCTCGCGCAGCTTGCGGCGGGCGATCGTGTACGAGCCGGTGTCGACGTCGACCGAGAAGGTAGACAGCATGTCGAGGGCGGTCGGGACCTGCGGGCGGACCCCGTAGTCCTGGTACTCCTCGGTGTCGGCCGGCAGGGGCGAGGGCGGCGGCAAGGCGGCCCCCTCGATCGCCCGCCCGCGCCATACGCCGCCGGCGGCCTCGTCCGCGGTCTGCTGCGTCACGTAGGCGCGAGGCGCCGCCGCCACCTCGGCCCCTCCAGATTCACGGTGCGCCATGCTCCCGCAGGCTGCCAGGCTGGTCCCCAGCGCGGTCAGGCCCGCCACCATCACCATCGACTTCGTCCGTTCGCTCATGCTCGCTCCTCGCGGGGTTCGGGTCCCTCGACCGGGGAGGCGCGCCGGCGATTCGATCGCTCATCGAGTCGGCGCAACTGCCCCATCGCTGGCGAGTTGCAGCGACGGGCGGCGGGGTGTCGGGGTGTTCGGGTAGTGTTCGGATCGTCGCGCAGGCGACCCCGCACGAACACGAGCCACAGGAGCAAAGAGTGATCAATCGCGTCGTCATGGTCGGCCGTCTCGCCGAGGATCCGGTCGTCCGCAAGACCTCAGGAGGAGCGCCGCAGGCGGTGCTGACCCTGGACGTGCAACACCAGCGCTGGGGCGGCGCCGACCCCGAGGTGACCTGCGTGGAGGTGCACGCCTTCGGGGAGGGGCTCACGGCGGTCCTCGGCAAGTACCTGGAGCGCGGGCGGGACCTGTTGATCGAGGGGTACCTGCGACGGGAGGGCGAGGACCTGGTGGTGGTGCTCGAGCGGTTCAACTTCCTCGAGCGGGGCCTGCGGAGTCGGTCCTTGTGGGCCGAGGCGGGGGCGCCTGCGGAGGGCGTCGCCGCGTGAAATGAAAATGCTTGGCCTGGCCGGTGCCCCGATTTACCCTCGTGGGCGCCGGTCAGCCCTGCGCTGACCGAGGAGGAGCCGATGCGCGCGATCCGCACTCGCCCCACGTCCAAGCTCGTGACCCGGCTGCTCGCCGTCGCGGGTGTGTTCGTCCTGCTCCTCGGCGGGGCCGGCCACGCCCAGGACGATCCGGACATCTCCGGCGGCTACGCCCTGAGCGGCGGCTGGTTCGGCGAGCGGGTCGAGGCGCGCCTGGTCCTGCGCAAGCAGGACGACGGCACCTACTTCGTGACGCGTGGCTGGACCTTCCTGGCGGACGGGAGCCAGGGCCCCGCCCTCTCGGGCCTGGGCCGGGTGGACCAGGTCCGGACCCGCGCTCCCAGCGGCAACCGGTGGACGCACCGGGTGCGCCTGCAGGTCGAGCTGCGGCAGGTCGCCGGCGCGACCGAGCACCTGTCGAACGTGTTCTCGGGCGGCGCCTCGGACGACCGGGTGTTCGCGGGCACCTACTGGGTCTACGACCAGGGGGAGCGGATCGCCGGCCGGGTGCGCGTGCCGGGCAAGGACGGCGACACGGTCGTCCTGTTCGAGACCGGCGAGCCCGACCCCGACGCCGACGACGCCAGCAGCGACACGGACGCGGACGCCGCCGCCGAAGACGACGCCGCCGACGACGGCGAAGACGAGGACGGGCAGCAGGGGCCGGTGCGGATCCTGTTCCCCGACGGCGCGGCCTACCTCGTGGGCGAGGTGCTGGAGGTTCGGACTCAGCCGCGGGAGGCCACCCTGGAGGTGGTCTCCGGGACCGCGGCGATCACCACCAGCGAGGCCGGCACGCACCTCCACCTGAGCCAGGCGGGCGAGGTGGTCCTGCGGGCCACCGCCGGCGAGGAGAGCAGCGACCCCCTCACCCTGCGGGCGGTGCCCCTCGAGGTGGTGGAGCTGACGGTCCTCGACACGATCGCGCTCGAGGACGCCCCGCCGCCCCACTTCGCCCGCAAGGTGGGCGATCCCGAGGGACAGCACCAGTGGGAGCCGGCCGCGATCCTCAAGGATCGTCCCCTGCGCGTCCGCGCCACCTTCGCCGCGGCCGAGCCCGTGCGGCGGCCGGCGAACCTGCGGATCACCGCCTCGGACGGCGAGCTGGAGCTGGCCGGCGACGTCTCGATCCAGGGGCAGCGGGCCACCGCCACCCTGGTGTCGAGCGACGTGCTGACCGACAAGGTGAAGGTCCTCCCCCTCGACCTGACCTGGACCGCGACCTCGGTGGGGCAGCTGGCGACCGACCCCGAGGGGGAGCCGGTCGCGCTCAACGGCACCCCGCTGCGCGTCTACACCATCTATCGCGCGCCGGTGGACAACCCCATGCCCCGCTACGCGCCCAGCGCGCGTCAGGGCCTGCCCCTCAAGACCAAGCTCCACCTCGAGCTCGCCTGCGAGTGGGCCAACGGCGCCGGGCAGAACATCGGTGAGGGCTCCGACTCGATCGCCCACAACATCGACAACCGCTACCGCAACCACGTGGCCTGGGTCGACTACGGGGCGAACCAGGAGTGGGTGCCGCCCGTGCCCCACTACCCCGAGGGGACGCCGCCGCCCGCCAACTACGCCGACCTCGAGGGGCGGGTGTACCAGGGCAAGCGCTCGATCTCCTACGTGTACTACCCCAGCGCCGACGACCCCAAGCCGTACGCCAACTACGACTTCTACCGGAACAACTTCGGCTGGTGGGTGCTCGACAACCCGACGCACACCGGCGGCCGCTGCAACCAGCAGGCGGCCCTGATCTGCGACATCCTGGGCACGGTCGGCATTCGGGCGCAGGTCTACTACATCGAGCGCGTCGCCGTCGGCCGGCAGACCGGCCGCCCGCTGCGCCGCTACTACCGCTCCAGCCGCTCGACCAAGTCCTGGAACTTCCACGGCCAGGCGGAGGTGTTCCTCGAGGACGGCAGCCGGTGGCTGTACGACGGCACCGGCTCCAGCCCCCCCAACCGGATCAACGGTCGGGTGGACCGGCTGATGGCGGTGCCGAACGGGCCTTACATCGCCTACTGGGAGATCCCCCGCTACGACACCCGCGGCGGGTGGTTCGCCCCCATGACCGACTGGCCCCGCCAGGAGGACTGGGAGGGCGTCCCGCTCCAGGCAGGCGAGGAGGCCCTCGACCCCGACGCCCCTGACGGCACCTACTCGGTCCGTATCGGTCGGTGGCGCATGAAGGACGGCAGCACCAAGACCTTCTACGCCGTCAACGTCAACAAGCGCTTCGTGAGCAAGGTGGGCGAGGCGTCGGTCTCGGCGCCGACCTACGACCCGGCGGTGCACGGCGAGACCGAGGAGTACCTCGGCAACTAGTCTCCTGACAACACAGTCCGCCTTCAAAGCTCTGAGGATTCAACCGCAGAGCGCGCAGAGAGTCGCTGAGGTCTTCCTCTGCGATGCTCTGCGTCCTCCGCGATCTCTGCGGTTGGATCCTTTCGAATCAAGGGACTAGACGGTGGACTTCAGCTCAGGACACTAGCGCGCGAGCGTCTCCTCGCTGGCGACGGGCGGTTGCCTCCCGGCGCTGTGATTGTCAGCATCGCCGCCCGGTCAGGAGGGGACATGTCGGTCTGTGCCTCGTGCGGCGGGACGAACTCGGCGGGTGCGATCCGCTGCGAGTACTGCGACTCGCCCCTGGGCGGGCGTCAGGTCGTCGAGGTTGCCTGGATCGCCCGCAGCGGCGAGGGCGCGGTCGCCGAGGGGAGGCTGGCGGTGGACGCCCCGGCGGGCACCGACGCCAGCCGAGTGCGCGCCCTGGCGGAGGCGGCCTTCTCGGCCAGCCATGACGCGCTGGGGAGCGGCGTCGACCGCAGCAGGCTGGAGCAGGACATGGGGCAGCGGCTGACCCCGCTGCTGGGTCAGGACCTCACCCTCAAGAGCTTTACCGTCACCACCTACTCGCCGCCGCACCGGCCGGCCCCGGCGGGGCAGCCTCGGTCGGCGGCGCCGCCGGTGCAGCGCGGCGGGGGCGCGGGACGGCTGTTCGCCTGCGGGTCGTTCGCCTTCTCGCTCCTGTTCCTGGCCTGCGGCGGGACCTGCCTGATCGGCGGGTTCGCCTCCTCGACGCAGGTGCACCAGGTGGCCAGCGCGCAGGTCGTCCCGGCGGCTCAGGCGGGTTCGGCCTCGGGGACCGTGTGCGTCGAGCACACCGTGGCCGCGGTCGCCTCGCCCCTGGTGGCGGTGCTCGAGGACGGCGAGCGGGTGCCCTGCCTGTACCTCGAGGAGACCCGCGTCCTGCAGGTGGAAGAGGAGGTGACGGCGCGAGGACGTCGGGGCCGCCGCCGCGGCACCCGGACCCGCACCCGCACCGACCGGCACACCGAGAAGGCGCTGGCCGAGCTGCGCCTGGGAGCGCTCACGGTGCGGGGGACCGACGCGGTGCCGCCAGGCACGCAGCTGTCCGGGGTGCGTGACCTCGGCCGTCGCACGCTCAGCGACGAGGAGCACCTCGAATTCCGGGGCATTCCGGTGGAGACGCCGCTCACGCTGGTCGCGACCGCCAGCCAGGGCGTGGTCGACCCCGCCAGCGGCACCTTCCTGATCTCGACCCACCCCGACCGGGCGACGCTGCTCGGTGAGCTGCGCTCGACGCAGAAGGGCATGACCGTGCTGGGCGCGATCGCGGTGGGATTGGGGCTGGTCATGCTCCTCGGTTCGCTGGCGTTCGCGCTGCGGCGGCGGTAAGGTCGTGCCTTCCGGGAGCCCCGTGGCCGTGCCGCAGCCGACGCGCAGCAACGACAACCAGCTCGACGTGCAGGTCGATCCCAAGGACCCCCTCGGGCTGTTCGGGACCACGGTCGCCGGCCGGTTCGTGGTCGTCCGCTACCTCGGCAAGACCTCGGTGGCCCATATCTACCGGGCCGTGCACACCCTCATGGAGCAGCCGTGCTTCCTCAAGATCACGGCGCTCGATCCGGACACCCCCGACGGGATCCCGGCCAGCCTGCGGCGGGAGGCCCAGGCTGCGGCCAAGGCGCACCACGCCTCGGTGCTGCGCCTGTTCGACGCGGGGGTCAAAGGCCCGCACGCCTACCTGGCGCAGGAGTGGTCCGACGGCCCCAACCTGCGGGCGATCATGAGTCGGGGCCGCGACGTCTCCGTCCCCGACCTCATGGACCTCGGCCTGCAGCTGCTGGACGCGATCTGCGCCCTGCACCGCAACGGAATCGTCCTGCGGGCCTTCGACCCCGAGCGGATCCTGGTCCCGGCCAACGGCGGCAAGACGCGGCTGCGCCTGTTCGACCTGTCCCGGATCGCCTACATGGGCGAGAGCCTCTCCCAGGGCTCGAGCAAGGAGCACCCCTCCACCGGGTTCGTGATCCGCTCCACCCGCTACATGGCGCCCGAGGAGATCCGCGAGGAGCCGGCGGAGCCCCGCTCCGACCTGTACTCCTTCGGCGTGCTCCTGTGCGAGATGATCACCGGCGAGTACCCCTTCGCCCCCCGCGGCAGCGGCCCCACCGCCTACGTGGTCAGCCACCTCAAGGACGACGTGCGCCCGATCGTGTTCGAGGGGCGCGAGGAGATCCCCCAGGACCTGCCGGGCATCATTCGCCGCCTCATGGCGAAGGATCCCAAGGACCGATTCGAGACCGCCGAGGCCGCCCGCCGCGCGCTCGAGGACATCATCGTCCCCGACCTCATGCGCCTCAACACCCCCGGCGAGCGCCACGTCCTCGAGGCCTGGCGCAAGCGCGTCAAGGTCGGCCTGCGCTCCACCCAAATGGAGCAGAGCACCCCCCCGCTCGGCCTGGTGACCGGCGACGGGGAAGAGTGAGTTGACGAGGAAAGCAGCTGACCGCCTCTCTCTGTCGGGACGGGCGAGATCCGCAGCGGTCAGAAGCGGGGCCGGACGGATTACGTGGCAGCTCGGCAACGTGACCTACATGGGCTACGACCGGGCCAGCCAGCAGGTGCTTGCGCTCGACGCCCTGGGCGCGCCGACCTACTTCCTCCATGACCTGGCGGGCCGCCAGACCCACGTGACCAACGCCCTGTTCCAGAGCACGGCGCAAGAGTACGACCTGGTCGGCAACCTCACCCGGACGCTCCCGCCCTCAGAGGCGGTGCGCCTGTGGTGGACCGACTCGGCGGACGACACCCTCTCGAGCGCCAAGATCGACGGCAGCGACGTGACCACCGTGGTCTCCACGGGGCTCTCGGTCCCGCGGGGCGTGGAAGTCGACGCGGCCGCCGGCCACGTGTACTGGATCGACTCGGGCAACGACACGATCAAGCGGTGCGAGCTCGACGGCAG
>JAWLGW010000160.1:0-9418 GCA_041690735.1 Planctomycetota bacterium | reverse complement strand
GCACGACCCTCAACATCCAGAGCGTCATGGGCCTGATCATGCTGGTGGGGATCGTGGTCAACAACGCGATCGTGCTGGTGGACGGGATCAACCTCCTGCGCCGCGATGCCGGCCTGAGCGTGAGCGAGGCGGTGGTCGAGGCGGGGCGGCTGCGCTTGCGGCCGATCCTCATGACGACCACCACCACCGTCTTGGGGCTGCTGCCGCTCTCCCTCGGCCTGGGACCAGGCTCCGAGATCCAGGCGCCCCTGGCCCACGTGGTGATCGGCGGCCTCCTGGCGTCGACCCTGGTGACCCTGGTGCTGGTGCCCACCGTGTACGTGGGCGCGGCCCGGCTGGTGGGCCGCGCGTCGGCGTCCGCCCAGTCGGCCTGACGCCGCGCCGTCCTCCTCGACCTCCCCGCCGCGTGCTCACCCCAGCGGTGGCGGGCCGAGCTCCGGCTGCGCCGGCTGGCCGTTCCGAAAGTACAGCGCCAGGCCGGCGGCCAGCACCGCCAGGGAGAAGGCGCCGCACACCGCGCCCCAGAACCAGTAGGGCAGGAACAGGGCGTCCGCCATGTGCGCCACGTCCGAGGGCAGCGTGCCGGCGCCGGTGCGAGCGACGTCGGTGAACAGGTAGTCGCCGCGCGAGTAGACGCTCAGCGCCAGCTGCACCCCCACGAAGGCCGCCAGGACCTGCGCCGCGTCGCCGCTGGCGCGCGCGGCCAGCGTCACCAGCGCGAGGCCCAGGAGGCCGAGCAGGGCGACGCGGAGCGCTAGCTGTTCCGCGCTAGCTCTCGCCCGCCTCCTGCCCCGCGCTGTCGCCGGTGTCCTGCGTGGGCTCGAGCGCCTCCACCCGGCAGGTCTTGACCCCGCGCCCGCGCACGGCGCTCACCGTCAACCGCGCCCCCTGGTGCTCCACCGCGTCTCCCACCCGCGGGGGCCGGCACAGGAGCATCAGCACCAGCCCGCTGACGGTGTCGACCTCCTCGTGCTCGAGGTCGCGGCCGACCGCGGCGCCCACGTCGTCGAGGCGCGCGGCGCCGTCGGCGCGCGCCACACCGGGGGACTCAGCCACCACCTCGGGCAGCTCATCCGAGCGCTCGGTGATCTGGCCCACCACCTCCTCGAACACGTCCTCCATGGTGACGATCCCCGCGGTCCCGCCGTGCTCGTCCATGACCACCGCCAGCTGGGAGCGGGCGCGGCGCATGGCGGTCAGCACCTGGTCGACGCGGGCCGTGAAGGGGACGTACGGGACGGGCCGGACCTGCTCGCGGGACAGGGCGCCGTCGCCCGAGACGGCCGACACCAGCTCGCGCACGTGGAGGACGCCCACGATCTCGTCGAGGGTCCCCTGATATACCGGGTAGCGGGTGTGCGGGGCCGCGCGCAGGATCGAGCGCAGCACGTTCCCCCCCGCCCCTACGGGCACACCCACGGCCCGCACCCGCGGCACCATGACCTCGCCGGCGGTGAGCTCGCGGAGCTCGAGCAGCTCGCGCATGACCCCGGCGGCCTCCCGATCGAGGAGGCCGCCGGCCTCGCTCTCCTCGACGAGCTGCGACAGCTCCTCCGGGGTCCGGTAGGCGTCCTCCCCACCGGCGGCGCGGGAGATCCCGAGCAGGCGCAGGAGCAGGTTGCCGAGGCCGTTGAGGAGCACGACCGCCGGGAACAGGGCCAGCTGGACGACCCGCATGATCGGCGTCACGCCCAGGGCGGTGGCGCGCGCCCGCTGCAGCGCGATCGACTTGGGGACCATCTCGCCCAGGACGATGTGGAGGTAGGTGAGGGTGGCGAGCGCCAGGGCGCTGGCGACCGTGTGGGCGGCGACCCACCGCTCGGCGCCCCAGCCCTCCAGCCGACCCGCGATCCACTCGGCGAGGACGTGCTCGCCGTACATGCCGAGCCCCAGGCTGGCGGCGGTGATCCCCAGCTGCGCGGTGGCGATGAACCGGTCCTGCTGGCGGGGGTCCGCCAGCACCCGCCGCGTCAGGAGCGCGGCCCGGCCGCCCCGCTGGGCGTCCCGCTCGATCTCGGCCCGCGACACGCCGACGATCGCGAACTCGGCGGCGACGAACAGGGCGTTGAGCAGGATCAGGGCGGCGACGATCGCGACCGGGATCAGGCTATCCACTGGACGCCTCCTCCCCGCTCGGCGCCTGGTTCGGCTCCTCGCTCGGCGGATCGCCGGGCGGGCGCGCGAGCACCGATCCGATCGCCGCCCCCTCCAGCCGCTCGACCTCGACCTCCACCTCGCCCACCTGCACCACTTCGCCGGCGTCGGGCAGCCCGCCCAGCTGCTCCGTGACGAACCCGCCCACGGTGTTGGCGCTGCCCTCCCAGCGGACGCCGATCCAGGGCTCCACCTCGTCGAGGCGCAGGCTCCCCGGCAGGCGGATCCGGCCGTCGGGCAGGCGCTCGGGGCCGGCCTCTTCGGGCCCATACTCGCTCACCACCCCGCCGAAGATCTCGCCCAGCACGTCGCCCACGGTGACCAGGCCGGCGGTGCCCCCGAACTCGTCCACGACCACCGCCACGTGCTGGTGCGCCTCGCGCTGGCGCACCCGCACGCCCTCGGCCTGGAGCGAGTCGGGGACGGCCAGGATCGGGCGGACCAGCTCGCGCAGGGCAGCCTCCTTGCCGCTCAGCGCGCGGCGGGCCACGTCCCGCAGGTGGACCAGGCCGACGATCTGGTCGATCGAGCCCTCGAACACCGGCAGGCGGGTGTAGGGGCTGGCGGCGGCCTTGGCGGCTGCCTCGGCGAACGGGGTGTCGGCCTCGAGGGCCTCGATCCGCACCCGGGGGATCATGATCTCGGTCACCCTCCGCCGACCCAGCTTGAGGGCGTGCTCGAGGCGCCGGTGCTCGTCGGGGTCGAGGAGGCCGCCCTTGCGGCTCTCGGCGAACAGGTAGGCCAGCTCGTCGGGCGAGTGCAGGTGGTGGTGGGTGGCCTGGCGGAAGCCGATCAGGCGCAGGATCAGGGTGCCGCTGCCGTTGAGCACCGAGATGAACCACGACAGCAGCCGCAGCGACAGCTGCATGGGGAGCACCGTGAAGCGGGCGGTGCCGGTGGGGTACTGCAGCGCGAGCGACTTCGGCACCAGCTCGCCGACGACCATCTGCAGCACGGTCAGGACCACCAGCACCCCGGTCGCGGCGGCCGACAGGGCGGCGAGCTCGCGCAGCCCTCCCAGCTCGCGCAGGAGCGGCGCCAGCGCCGGGGCGAGCGTCGCCTGACCGTAGGCGCCCAGCAGCAGGCTCGAGATCGTGATCCCGATCTGGCAGGCGGCCACGTATCGGTCGAGGCGCGCCGGATCCTGCAGCACCGGCAGCAGCCGGACCGCCAGCCGGTCCCCCTGCTCGGCCAGCTGCTCGATTCGGCCCCGCCGGACGGTCACCGCCGAGAACTCGGCCGCGACGTACAGCGCGTTGACGCAGATCAGCAGCAGCAGGATCAGCGGGACGGCCAGGCTCATGCGGATCGTTCGCTCATGGGGGGCCCAGTCTATCCGTCCGCGACAGCGCTGCGGCCGGCTCAGCTGGAGCCGCTCTTGCCCTCCTGCGGTCCATGCTGGAGCGGGCGCCGGCGCCTCTCGCCGCGCGCGGCGGCGACACGTCGGCGCGCGAGTTGCTCGGGGTGGGGACGCGGGAGCAGCTCATGCCGAGACGAGGCGTCAGCCGGCCCATGGCCGGTATGCCGAGCATGACCCTCTACATGCGCATGGGGGCGCCACGCCGCCGGGGTGGAGCTACAACCCCTCCAGCTGGCCGCAGCGCTGGATCATGATCGCGACCGGGTTCCTGGGGCTGGTGGTCTCCCGCTACCTCGCCATGTTCCAGCGATCGGTCTGGCGGTCGGGCTCGCCGTGGCCGGGCTCGCGCTTCCGCGCGGTCCGATCCGCGAGGCGTACGGCGGCTGGGGGCCGTACCCGCCTGACGACGAGCGCCGGCGGGGGCGCGAGGGTCGCCGTGCCACGACGGCGGCGCGCAGCTGAGCTGCGACGGCCGGGTGGATCTGTCGCCGCCGCCGCAGCGGGCGTGGAGCGAGCGTCGTCGAGGAGGCTCCCTCGACACGGTCGCCCTGGTGCAACTCCTGGCGCGGAGCGGCTCGGCGCGCCGCCCGTTGTGCCTCTCGCACGGCGGAGGTGTACTCGGCGCGGCGAGGTGAGGCATGAGCGAGCAGAAGGTCCTGGCGGTGGTGGGCGCGACGGGCGCTCAGGGCGGCGGGCTGGTGCAGGCGATCCTGGAGCGCCAGGAGGCGGGCTTCGTCGTCCGGGCGCTCACCCGTCACCCCGAGGGGGAGAAGGGGCGCGCGCTGGCGGCGCGCGGCGTGGAGGTGGTGGCCGCGGACCTCGACGAGCCGGCCACGCTGCGCGAGGCGTTCGCCGGCGCTCACGGCGCCTTCTGCGTGACCAACTTCTGGGAGCACTTCTCGCCTGAGCGCGAGCGGGCTCAGGCGGCCGCCCTGGCCGAGGCCGCCCGGGAGGCGGGTCTGCAGCACGTGATCTGGTCGACCCTCGAGGACACCCGCGAGTGGGTGCCCCTCGACGACGCGCGCCTGCCCACGCTGCAGGGCACCTACAAGGTGCCGCACTTCGATGCCAAGGGAGCGGCCGACGCCGAGTTCGTGAGCCGCGGCGTGCCGACGACCTTCCTGCTGACCTCCTTCTACTGGGACAACCTGATCCACTTCGGCATGGGCCCCAAGCGGGGCGAGGACGGCACCCTGCGCTTCGTGCTCCCCATGGCCGACAAGAAGCTGCCGGGGATCGCCGTGGACGACATCGGCCGCTGCGCCCTGGCGATCCTCGAGCGCGGCGCGGCGACGATCGGTCAGCGGATCGGCGTCGCGGGCGAGCACCTGACCGGCGCCCAAATGGCCGAGGCCCTCACCGCGGCGCTGGGGCAGCCGGTCGTGTACGACTACGTCCCGCCGGAGGTGTACCGCACCTTCGGCTTCCCCGGCGCCGACGACCTGGCCAACATGTTCCAGTTCAAGCGGGACTTCGAGGCCGACTACTGCGCGGCCCGCGACCTCGAGCGGGCCCGCGCCCTGTGCCCGGGCCTGCAGACCTTCGCCGCCTGGCTGGAGCGCCACAAGGAGCGGATCGCGCTGAGCTGAGGCGGCGTCGACCGCGGGTCCTCAGCCGCCGGGTTCATTGCTGGTTGGGGCTCGTGCCCCCTCTTTTTGCCGACCTGCAGGTCCGCAATTCGTCGTCCACGCACCCCGAGATCTCGTTGAGCCACGCCATCGACGCTCCGATGGTCGTCAGCCGGGAGGAGCCGCGCTGAGCCCCCCCTCTGCGGGGGGAGACACTTCGGAAGGGCGAGGGAGTAGGCTGACTTCATGAGCGCCGCTCAGATCCTCCTGCGCCTCGCGCCGCCCGAGCTCGACCCCGCGCTGTGGAGCGCGGCCCTCGACCTCGCCGGCGCCGGCTCCCTCGGCGCTCGCCGCTGGGACCTGAGCGTGATCTGGGAGGAGACGCCGGCGCCCTTCGCCGCCGTGGCGGAGTTCTTCCGCGAGGAGCAGACCGCCTTCCCTCGGCTGCCGCTCGGCGACATGAGCTGGGCGCTGGACGCGGAGGAGCGATACGCGGGACGCTTTCGAATCGGGCTCAAGGGCGCTGAGCGCCTGGGAGAGGACGAGGAGCCCCGCGCTCCCTGGCTGGCCCTGTACCTGGTCACCGCCAGCGCTCGGCCCGACCGCGCCGTGGTCGGCACCGTCCGGCGAGGGATCTCGACCCACGCCGACGACGCGGTCGGCCGCGCCCTGGCCCCGCTCGAGCAGGTGCCGCTGCTCGGGGAGACCGCGGTCTCGCTGGCCCAGGACCTGGTCGACCGCGAGCGGAGCGCCGTCCTGGTCCGGGAGCGGGACGACACCTGGACGATCGAGGAGCCGATCCGGGGCTGTTAGGACCGGGGCGATCGCAGGGTGCTGCCCAAGCGGGCGTGCGGGCTGGGACCTCGCACTCCCGGCGCTCGGCCTCTTCAGCGCGGGCGAGCGGATCGCGATGCCGGCCCCTCCCTCGGGCGCCTCCCCCGAACGGGTCAGGGTGCGCATGTCGATCGCCTGGAAGTCGACCCGAGGGCTGCGTAGAGTCGCCGCCCATGACCGACCTCCAACTCGACGACCCCCACTTCCTGCCGGCCCTCAAGCCCCGCCACTGGCGGGGCCGGAAGGCCTCGCTCACCCGCAAGCTGCTCGCAGACGACCACGAGGCGGTCCCTCTGGTCGCCTACGGGTGGGACGCCCCCGACCGGACCGAGTTCCTCACCCGCGCGGCGGCCAAGGCGGAGGGGCTGAGCCGCAAGGCCGTCCACAAGGCCGCCCTCCGCAACCTGGCTCGGCGCGTGAAGAAGCGCCGCTGGAAGGTCGACCCGCTCCCGTTTGGCGACGGCGAGGTCTCCGTAGCCATGGTGGAGGGCGACGAGCACACCGCCGCCATGGTGCTACTCCCCAAGGTCCTGCGGGGAGCGCACGAGGCGCTCGGCGCCGAGCAGTTGGTGGTGGGGATCCCGCACCGGTTTGGAGCGTGGGCCTGCGACATCGCCCTGGCGCCCGTCGTGGCCTCCCTCGCTCAGGCCCAGTACGCCGAGGCGGAGGAGGAGGGGCGCGAGCCCGTCACGCCGGCCTTGCTGGTGGTCCAGGACGGCGAGCTGGTGGGGATCGCCGTCTCCCCCCAGGAGGGCGACGGCGCCGGGGCGGCCGACTTCGAGCGCCAGGTCGCCGCAGCCATCAGCAAGGTGTTCCTGGCCAACGCCCTGGCGGGTCACGGACCCGAGCGCGTCCTGCCCAAGCTGCGGGCCATCGCCGCCAAGCACCTGCCTGCGTCAGCGCCGCCCGAGGCGGCGGCCGAGCTGGTGGAGGCCTTCGGTCACCTGATCGGGCGGGCGGCCGAGGTCCTGCTGGCCGGGGAGGGCGAGGGGCGGATCCAGGAGGTCCTGAGCGAGGAGGGCGCATCGGAGCCCGTCGTGGCGGGGATCCTGGAGGGGATCGCGGCGGTCCTGGCGGAGGGCGGTAAGGGGAGCGGCGGCAAGCGCAAGTCGGGCGGCAAGAGGCCGCCCCAGGGCCGTACGCCGGCGGGGCGGCGCCGGAGGTCGGCGCCGCGGTCCGCTCCGAGGAAGGGCCGGCCGCTCGTCAAGGTGCGCGCGGGCCTGGCGGTGGGCTTCCTGCTGCTGGTCGGGCTGTGCGTGATCACCGGTGTCCTGTTCGGTCAGCAGGAGGAGGCCCTGCGCATCTTCGCCCGCGAGCGGATCGTGGCCACCACGCCCGCCGGCGAGCAGCGGGAGCTGCGCCTGTTCCTGGCCGAGGAGCTGCACGGGAAGGCCGCCTGGGAGGCCGCGCCGCGGGACGCCCAGGGGCGACGCAAGCTGCTGGGGACCGAGCACGAGCGGTACTTCGAGGTGCTGGACGGGCTGATCAGCACGCGCCTGGTGGCCTTCGAGGAGCTCAGCGACATGCCGCGCACCGCCGAGAGCCTCGTCGGGACCTGGGAGCGTGTCGACCGCGCGAACAGCTTCCGTTACGCCGTCCGCCTCTACCCCGACGGCGAGTACGAGCAGGTCGTGTTCGCCGAGTCGGACAGCAACCTTCGCGTCCCGATCGAGACCCTCCGCGGTCGCTGGGAGGTCGAAGGCGACACGATCGTCTGGCACTCCGGCGGCGCGCCCGACAGCAACCCGTTCATCGGCTGGACCCCCGACGACTTCGTGATCCGGGAGCAGGACGGCAGCTTGAGCTACTTCAGGCGGCTGCGCTCCCAGCCCCTCGACCCCCACTTCAGCCGCTCGAACTAGCCGCGTTCAGCGGGCGGCGAGCAGGGCGCCCAGCTTGCGGGGGGCGCTCCAGTCGCGAAGGCGCTGCAGGGGAACGCCGCGGCGCCCGCCGCCCGGCTCTGCCGTGGCGCGGCCTCGCCCGGAGAGGCGCGCCGCGACCCCGGAGTGGGCTCCTGGTCTAGACTCGGAGAATGATCGACTCGGACCTGCTGATCGGGCTCGTGATCATCCCCCTCCTGCTGCTCGTCAGCGCCGTCTTCGTCGCCTCGGAGATCGCGCTCGTCGCGGTCCGGCGCACGGAGCTGGACGAGCTCGTCAAGCAGGGGCGCCGTGACGCGGCCGCCGCGCGGGCGCTCGTCGATCACATCGACAAGCCCATCGCGGCGATCCAGGTCGGGATCACCTCGATCGGCCTGCTGCTCGGATGGTTCAGCGAGTCGACGATCGCCGACGCGCTCCGGCCCCACCTCGGCAGCGGCGTCCTCTCACACCTGCTCGCGGGCGGGGCGATCCTGGTCGTGCTCACGGCGCTCCAGGTCAGCCTCGGTGAGCTGACCCCGAAGGCCGTCGCGCTGCGCTACCCGCGCCGGGTCGCCCTCCTGGTCGCCCGCCCGCTTCGCCTGTTCTCCAGGGCGCTGGCGCCGGGGGTGTGGGCCCTGAACGGGGTGGCGGCGCTCGTCCTGCGCCCGTTCGGCATCCCCGCTCAGCTCCCCCGGCGCCACTACTCGGTCCACGAGCTGGCCCTCCTCGTGGACGAGACGACCCAGGCGGGGGTCCTCGAGGCGGAGCAGGCCGAGGTGCTCCACAAGGTCTTCCGGCTCAAGGGCAAGACGATCCAAGACATCATGGTCCCGCTGGAGCGGGTGGGCATGATCGACCGCGGGTGGCCCCTCGACCGCACGCTCGACGCCGTGGTCGAGGGCGCCCACACCCGCATGCCCGTGTTCGAGGGGGAGCGGACCCGGATCGTCGGTGTGGTGAACACCAAGGACCTCTTCGCGCAGTACCGACGCACGGGCTCGGTCGAGCTCTCCGCGGTCATGCGGCCCATGATCGCCGTCCCGCCGGACGCGCGGGTGGAGGAGGAGCTGCAATGGCTGCGGAAGCACCGCCTCCACATGGCCCTCGTCAAGGACGGGGAGGTTTCGCTGGGCATCGTCACCCTGGAGGACATCCTCGAGGAGATCGTCGGCGAGATCGAGGACGAGCACGACCGGCGAGGGCCGGAGCTGCGTCCGCGGGCCTGACCGCGGGGGACGACGTTCCACGTACTCTCGCCATGGCGCAACAGCACGAGCTCATACGGCGGCTGGCTCAAGATCGCCTCCGCTAGGAGGGAGAGCAATCAGGGGACCGGAGCCAAGAGCCAAGGGGACCTCATGGGCGCCACCGGTCTGGACCACGACTTGCCCCGGTGAGCGCCTCGCGCTGGATCGGGTCGGGCGCCGCGACCTGTAGAGCGAGCTGCTGACTCGGACCCATCGGCGCAGGCGGTGCGGGAGCTGCTGGACGAGGCGGAGGAGCGACTGGCCGCGGCGCGGTCAGCCGTGCGCGCGTCCGTCCGGAAGGTGTCAATCCACCTGAGACACTTTCTTCCGAGAATTACCGAAGTCCCGTCACCCCGAGGCCGAGGTGGCGCGAGACGCCGAGGGAGGGCGAGC
>JAWLGW010000159.1:0-9465 GCA_041690735.1 Planctomycetota bacterium | reverse complement strand
CCCGAGTCCTCGACGACAAGCGCCTGGGCAAGCAGCGGGTGGAGGTGCTGCAGCTGCTCAACGCGCTGCACGGTCTGCGCCAGGGGTGGCGCAACCACCCGGCGGCCCTCATGTGGCGGGGGCACGAGGAGGCGCTGATCGAGTACGGGCTGGCGATCGTGCGCGAGTGGCGGCGGCGCGGCCACGCCGACACCTGCCAGGAGAAGATCGCCGCCTTCTCCCGCCCGGAGCGGTCCCGCGACCGGCCGCCCTGGCTGGGCGACCGCCGGCTGCACCGCTCCCACCGCTCGGCCCTGGTGCGCAAGGACCCCACCCACTACCGGCGCCACTTCGGCGAGGTGCCCGACGACCTGCCCTACGTGTGGCCGGTCCGCGCCGAACGCTGACCTCAGCCGGCCGCGACCAGGTCGGTCGGCGCCTCCGCCAGCGCGCCCTCGTGCTTGGCGATCCAGTCCAGGAGCGCCTCCCGCGCCGCGTCCGCGCGCTTGATCCCGCGGGCCTCCAGCAGGGCGGTGAAGCGGGTGGCCTGCTCGGGCTCGAGCGCCACCTTGCCCAGGAACACGCCGCCCGCCTCCGGCGCTGGCGCCGGCGCGACCTCCTTGAGGGCCGCCTTGAGGTTCTTGCCCTCGTCCACCAGGGCGTGCACCTGCTCGCGGACCTCCGGGGGGAGGGCGGTCAGCCGGCGGACGTCGGGCATGCTGCCGGCGGTGCCGGCCAGCATGCGCTCGAACACGTCGGGGGCCTCCTCCTTGACCTTGGCCGCCGCCTCGATCGCGCGCCCGCTGACGCCCACCCGCCTGCTCGCGATCTCCCGCGCCTTGGCGTTGATCGTGCGCGCGCTGGGGCGGCGCGGCGCCGGAGCCGGCTCCTCGGCCTGGGCCTCCTCCTCGGCGAGGTCCGCCTGGCTGGGGTCCGCCTCCTCGGCCGGCGCCTCGTCCTCGACCGGCGCCTCGCTCGCCTCCGCGGCGTCTTCCTCCTGAACCGCCGCCTCCGGCTCCTCGGGGGCGGCCTCACCGCCGCTCTGCTCCGCCAGCAGGCGGGCCTCGAACTCCTTGATCCCGGCCCCCGCCGCCGCGCGCTGCACCGTGGTCAGGTGCCGCCGGCTCAGGTTGAGGGCCACGCTGTAGGCGAACGCCTCCTGCGCGGTGCCCTCGAACTCGCGGAAGCGGGGCTCGATCCCCAGGGCGAGGCAGGTCTGGTAGCGGTGGCGCCCGTCGAGGATCTTGCCCTCGAACAGGAGGATCTCCTCGATCTGTCCCTCCTTGGCCAGCGACTCGCGCAAATGGTCGCGGTCGACCTGCGACATGATCGGGAACAGGGTGGCGATCTCGTGGACGTCCAGCTCGGCCATGGCGCTCCTCCGCGGGTGACGAGCCCGCTTCTAACGCCCGCCACTGACGGGCCGGGGCCCCAAGGCCCGCTCCCCGCCCCCTCCACAGCGGGAGGTCGACCCGTGAACGCCACTCCACGCGTTCTCCACCTCAGCGCTCGTTCTTGTTCACCCCGCGCACGTTCATGACCGCCAGCGCCACCTGCAGGACGATCAAGGCCCAGGCCCCGTCGTGGACGCCCCAGGCGATCCACAGGGCGTTGCTCAGCAAGAAGGCCCAGAACCCCCAGACCCGCCGCCGCGGCCGCTGCGAGGCGACCAGCCACGCAGCCAGCACGGTGACCCCCATCGCCGGCCACTGAACGAGGTCGAGCCACTCCACGCCGGAGAGCAAGCAACCTCTCTTCCCGATCTCGAACTCTGAGGGAGTCCGCGACCCAAAGCTCCCGGACACGGATTTCCCCCGCCCGCGGACTCCCTCAGAATCCGAGCTAAACTCCGGCCCCGCCTGCCCCGGAGGGAATCGTGTCCCCACGCCACTTGTGGCCCCTGTCCCTGCTCCTCATGGGCTGCCTCAGCCGACCCGCGTCCCCCTCGGGCGCCAGCGCGACCCCCGCACGGTCGTCCTCCGAACGCGGCGCGGCTGGGGCCGCCGGCGCTGGCAAGAACGAGCCCGCCCGTCAGACAGCGGTGCCGCCCGAGGTCTCCCAGGCGCTGGAGGCCGCGCTGACGCAGGCGCCCGCGACGCCCTGGCCGCTGCGCGACCTGCTGGCGGAGCACGCCGACGCGAACTTCGCCGCCGCGCTCCGCGCCCGCAGCGAGGAGGCCCTCGATGCCGACCTGTGGCGTCAGGTGGAGGCGTGGGTCTCGGCCGAGCGGCTGCGCCGTGACGCGGCGGCGGCGATCGAGCCCGTGCGCCTGCCGGCGCCCCACCAGGTCACCCGCCGCGAGAACGACAAGTATCGCGACGCGCGGCTGAAGGAGCGGCGCGAGTGGGCGCCCAACGAGCTGAAGCCGGCCCTGGAGCGCCTCGAGGAGCTGCGCAAGCAGTCGGACGAGCAGGTCGCCGGGCAGCGCGAACGGGCGCTGGAGGTGGAGGAGCCCCTGCCCGCGCCGGACGGCCCGGCCCGGCTGGTCGACGTCACCGAGGCAGGGTTCGTCGTCGAGCGCGACGGCGAGCGCCGGGAGTACGGGTGGGGCACCTGCCCGCCCGCGCTGGGCGTCGAGGTGCGGGCCCGCGGAGTCGATCCGGAGGACCCCATGGAGCAGTTCCGCCTGGGGCTGTACGCCCTCGAGCGCGGCCGCTTCGACCGGGCCGAGGAGGCGTTCGCGGTCGCCGGCAAGAAGAACCCCATGTTCAAGCAGCTCGCGCCGTCGGTGGACGACCTGCGGCGGCGGGCAGAGCTGTTCCGCGGCGACATGTCGCGCGACGGCGACCGGACGGAGGTGCGCTGGACGTTCGACCCCGAGCGCAGCGTGGAGCTGAGCGACTTCACGGCCACCCACGCCGGCGTGCGGGTGGGGACGATCGCCCGGCAGCTGCGGGTGGAGGCCCTCGGCAGCAAGCCCGGTCTGGCGGAGGTGCGGGGCGCCTGGGACCGGGAGGTGACCGTGGAGGCCGTGGTGACCTCGGTCGAGCCGCCGCCCTCGATCGGCGTGCGGTCGGGCGCCGGCACCTACCTCGTCGCCTTCGGCGAGCGCACCGAGCTGCGCCCCCTCTCGGGCGAAGGCGACCCGCTGGCCAGCAGCGAGGTGCGGGCGCGGCCGGGCAAGCGCGTCCGGGTCGAGGTCGAGCGAGCGGGCGTGACGGCGCGGCTCACCGTCGCGGTGGAGGGCGAGCGCTGCTTCAGCCACGAGGTCCCGGCCGCCGGACCCCTGCGGGTCCTGATCGGCGGGAGCGGACGGGGCGCGGCCCGCTTCGCGGAGGTGAGCCTGCGCGGCCACCTCGACGCCCACTGGGCGGCCCGCACCCTGGCCCTCGCTCGCGGCCGCCTCCCCCGCGAGGTGAAGGGGTTCGAGCTGTCCCTGGCGGCGCGCTCGGCCGCCGGCCCCCGCGGGCCCGGCATGCCCGCGCCCTTTGCCCCGACCAGCGCCGAGGACGAGATCGGGCTGAAGGGCCTCCCCGACGAGGCGAAGGAGCTGCTCACCGCCGGCCGACGCGCCGTCGGCGGCGGCGACGGCGCCGGGGCTGCCAAGGCCTTCGAGGAGGCCGCCGCCAAATGGGGCGACGTGCCGGCGGTGGCCTACCTGCGGGGGCGGATCGCCCTGGGCACCGACCCGCAGGACGCGGTGGTGTGGCTCGACCGCGCAGCGCGCGGGATCGTCGACTTCCACGAGGCGATCGTGGCCCGCGGCGCCGCCCGCGTGCGGCTGGGCCGCTACGACGCTGCCCGCGCCGACCTCGCCGCGGCCGAGCCGCTGCGGGTGGACTACGCGCCGCTGTACGTGAGCCAGTCCGACCTGGCGGTCGCCGAGGGCCGGCTAGAGGCGGCCGAGGATCTGATCGAGCGGGCGTTCGTCCTCACCCCCGGGAGCCTGCCCATCCTCCACCGGTCGGCCCGGATCGAGGCGCTGCGGGAGGGCCCCGGGTTCGGAGCGGGCCACCGCTTCCACAGCGCCCGCTACACGCTGGACACCGCGCACGCGGACCAGTGGCAGGTGATCCTCCGGCGCCTGGAGACCCTGCGGGACCTGTTCGAGGAGCTGCTGCCGGTGCTGATCGGACCCGAGGCCGACGCCCGGGACCGGGTGGTGGTGTTCGCCGACCGCGAGGCGTATCACGCCTACCAGGGGCGGACCTGCGAGGCGACCAGCGAGGCGGACGCCCTGTTCGACGGCTGGTCGAACCAGCTCGTGGCCGCGCTGCCCGCGCGCGGCGACGGCTGGGACGCCGAGGCGCTGCACACCCTGCAGCACGAAGCGCTCCACCAGTGGGTCCGCGGGCAGGGCGTGGCGCTGCCGGCCTGGGCGAGCGAGGGCCTGGCCGAATACGTGGGCGGGACCGAGCTCGACCCCGAGGGTCGTGCGGTGACGCGCGAGGGCGCGCTGAGCCCGCCGCTGCGCGAGTCGCTGCACGTCCTGGTCACGCACTGGGAGGACCGCGTCCCCCTCGAGACCCTGCTGAGGGAGGGGCCCGACGAGTTCCGCAGCGGCGCCGCGTCGGTCAAGTATCCCCAGGCGTGGTCGCTGGCCCACTACCTGATCCTGGGCGAAGACGCCGCGGCGCGGCGGGCCTTCTATCGCTACCTGCACCTGTTCGCGCAGGTGAAGGGGCGCCCGGAGCAGGCGCCGCCCGGCCGCGACCTGCTGACGTTCGCCTACGACGAGACCTTCGGGGAGCTCCCGACCGACAGCCTCACCCGAGGGTGGGAGGCCTGGGTCGCCCGGCAGGCGAGCGAGGCCGGCCTGCCGGCGCCGGGCTCCGCCGAGTAGGCTCCGCCGAGGAGCGGAGCACCAGCGTGAGCGACCCGCCGTACCGCGTCGGGCAGATGACCCCGGCGCAGCTCGTCGAGTTGGCCGCGCGCTGCGGCCTGCAGCTACGCGCCGACAGCGTGCGCCTCGAGGAGGCCGGCCTCGACTATCGGGTCGCCTTCGCCCGCGACGCCGACGGCGCCGAGCGGGTGCTGCGGGTGCCGCGGCGACCCGACGTCTCCGCCACGCTCGGCGACCCGGCGATCGACTTCGCCTACCAGCACATGATGGGGCCAGCCGCCTTCGACGCCACCGTCCAGGCCTACCGCGAGGCCGGCGGCGCCGCCCATCCACGCCTCGGCGACCGCTGCGCCGAGCTGGCGGCGGCCGCGCCCCTGCTCTACGGCGTCTTCGCCCTGCAGACGGGCGAGCCGCAGCACCTGGCTGCCGCCGCCGCGCAGCTCGATCCGCCGCAGGCCTGACGCCCCAGCCTGGTCGGCAGCAGTCGGCGCTGCGGCGGCTGGAGACTACGGCCCTGCTCGAGGAGGCGTCGCCGCTAGGGATCGGTCCCGAGCGCCGGCTCCCGGCGCGGACCGCGTCGCCGCTTACAGCTGCGGCGCCCGCTCCTCGCCCTCCTGCTCCGAGGCCAGCACCACGTCCTCCACGTCGGAGAGGTGACCGGCTCGCAGCGCCGCCCGCGCAGGCTCCTCGCCTTCGGCGACGGCCTCGGCATCGGCCCTCTGCTGGCAGCGGACGCAGCGGGTGGCGAGGGGGAGCGCCCGCAGCCGCGCCAGGGGGATCGGCGCCTCGCAGTCCTCGCACGCGCCGTAGCTGCCCTCGTCGAGCCGCGTCAGCGCCCAGCGGAGCTGCTCGAGCTCCTCGTAGCCGAGCTCCATCAGGGCGAAGGTCGTCTCCTCGTCCATGGCGTCGCCGCCGAGGTCGTCCACGTCCGCGAGGTGGTGCTCTTCGCCGCCGCTGACCTCCTCGAGCTCGCTGCTGACGCTGCGGCTCACCTGGCGAATGCGCCGCTCGAGCTGGGGACGCAGGGCCTCGAAGAACGCCGCGCGGTCATTCCGCTGGATCATGTCTGGCTCTCCTCCTTGGAGACACGGCGTCCGAGCGAACCTCGTGCCGGGCAGGCGGCGGTGGGGAGTCAGGAGTTGGAGCCGCAGCCTTCACGTCCATGATGCGCCGCTGCTGGGGGTGTATCGTCGGTGAGACGCCTGCCTGGGGGTCAGGCGCCGCCCCAGCGAGGTGCTCATGTCCCCCGCAGTCCGCCTGCTCGCCCTGAGCGCGCTCGCGCCAGCCCTCACCGCTGGGCTCGCTCCCCTGCCTGCGACCGCCTGCAACGACTCCAGGTACGTCCCGCGGGGCTCTCGGGTGCGGGTCTACGCCTGCACGACCGCCGAGGAGGCCGAGGCGGCGCTGCTCAGCGACGAGGTGGTGAGCGGCGACGGGATGCCTGGCTACGCCCCCTCGCCCGACGGCCGGGGGCTGGCCCTCGTGCGGCGCGACGCGATCGAGGTGCTCGTCGCCGATCGCCGCCACCTGGTGGCGGTGCCGGGCGCCCACCAGGCCCGCTCACCGGTGACCTGGAGCCCGGACGGACGCTGGATCGCCGCCTTCGGCCGACCGACGGCGCTCGGCTCCCACCTGATCGACCTCAGCCCGCGGACCTTGCTGTTCCTCGAGCTCCCTGCCGACGCCGCGACGGCCCCCGTGGTCCACGTCGCTCCTCTCCTCGAGGGGCCGCGGAGCGTCCCGTACGGGCACACCTGGACGGCAGGCGACCGGCCGGCCCTCCTGGTGCTCGCCTCCGAGCGCGGGCCGCCTCCTACCTCCAGCGTTCAGCGCTTCGTGCCCGGGGCCGAGCGTCGCACCACCCTGTTCCGGCGCGCCGGCATGATCGACTTCGTGCTGACTCGCACGGGCTGCAGCGACTTCCCCCGGTCCCCTGGGTCGGGCCTCGAGGGCGCGCTGGTCGGCAGCCCAGCGTGCCAGCTGGAGCTGTGGCGAGACGGCCAGCCGCGCCGGGTCGGGCGGCTGCCGAGCTTGGGGATCACCAACTGCGACTGGCACCCCACCGAGCCGCGACTCCTGCTCTACTACCGGCGCCCCGTCGTCAACGAGGTCGGCGAGGTGGTGGCGGGGCTGGTGGAGGTCGACGCGGACAGCGGAGAGCACGTCCTGCTGCGGCCCCAGCGCGACGTGCACTCCCTGTGGTACTCGCCCCGCGGCGCGTACGCGTCGTGGGCCACCGAGCAGGCCGTGTATGTCGCCGAACGGCAGACGGGCGACGAGCTGGGCGTCGCGCTCCAAGGGCTCGAGGCGAAGGCGGTGGAGGTGCCGGCGCCGATCGTCGCCGGCGCGCCGCTCCCGATCACCGGCTTCGCCTGGGACTCCACCGAGACGCGCCTGGCCATCACCGCTGGCGACCGCCTCCTGCTCCACGACCTCACCACCGGGACCACCCGCACGCTGGCCGCGCTCGGCGCCACCGAGGCCGGTCGCTACGCGGCCAAGCCATGGTTCGTGGGCGACGACCGGGTCCTGCTGACCGTGATCGACCCGGCGCCGCGCCAGCGCTGATCGTCCTCAGTCGCGAAACAGCGCCTGGAACCCAGGCAGCGCCCGCAGGCTGGCGAGGTCCGGGTCCCCGTCCCGTGCCCAGGTGAGGTGCTCCTCCAGCGCGGCCCGGGCCGCGATCTGGCGGTCGCTGGGGGGGAGCGCGGCGACCGCGTCCCGGCGGCGGCGCAGGTCGTCGGCCAGCCAGGACAGCGCCCGCTCGCGCAGCGCCGCCGCGCCCTCGCCCTCGGCGGTCGCGCTGGCGAGGGCCGCCGAGCAGGCGGCGTTGTACAGGTGCGCCTCCTCCAGGTCGGAGCGGATCGCCTCGTCCGCCAGCACCTGCTCGAACAGGGCGACCGCGTCGGCGAACCGTCGCGCCTCGTAGCACATGTAGGCCCGGCTGAGCGCGACGTTGGGCGGGGCGGGCAGCAACTCCGGCCCGCTCCCGCCCGGCGAACGACGAGCCGCGGCCGCTCGAGCCTCGAGCTCGGCGAGCAGGCGCGGGTCGGGCGCCTCCTGGCCGCTCAGCTCACGCAGCTCGGCAGCGGCGAACTCGAACAGCTGCGCGGCGACCTCCGCCTCTCCGCCCGCCTCGCGAATGGCGGCGGTGTTCGCCAGCGCCTCCGCCATGAGCCGTCGCGCGGCCGGGCTCTGGGGGTCGTAGGTCTTCGCAGCCTGGCAGTGATTGACGGTCCTGCCGTAGGCGTGGAGCGCCGCCCGGAGCTCGCCGCTGGCCTGACGCAGCTTCGCCAGCCGCAGCGCCAGCTCTGCCGTCCGCAGCCGCGCCTCGGCAGAGGTCGGGTCGGCGTCCACCTCGGCCTGCGCCCGCTCGAGCGCCTCCTCGCACAGCGGGATGATGGCCGCGGGGCCGCCGTCCTGCAGGTCCATGAGGCGCAGCAGCGACTGCACCACCATGCGCATGTAGCGGCTGTTGGTGGGCGCGGCGTCGGCCAGGGCGCGCGCGAGGGGGAGCGCCTCCTCACACAGACCCCGCGCCGCGGCCAGGTCGTTGGCCTGGGTCGCCGCCCCCGCCGCTCGCAGCAGGGCAGCGACTAGCCCGTCGCGCGCGGCCTCGTCGGCGGCGCGCTGCGCGGCCCGCTCCCGCGCCACCTCCAGCGCCGCGGTGAAGGCCTCGCGCGCGCCGGAGAGGTCACCGACGTCCTGTCGCCGCTCGCCCAGACGCCCTAGCAGCAGCGCCAGGCAGTCGATCGTCGAGGAGGCCTCGGGCGCCGCGGCCTGCAGGCGCCTCGCTGTGGCGACAGCCTCCCCCGCGGCCGCCAGCGCGCCCTCGGCGTCGCCGCGGGCCGCCAGCCGGTCGGCCTGCGCCCCCGCGGTGAGCGCCAGCCCGTGCAGCGCCGGCGCCGGATCGTCCCCGGCCGCCAGCGCGCGCTGGTAGGCCTCTGCCGCTTGCCGCAGGTGGGCCTCGGCCTCGTCGTGCTGCTCGTTGAGCTGAGCCAGGCGGCCCAGCTGATAGTGCACCCGGGCGCGCGAGAGCGGAGGTTTCTTGGCGCCCTCCTCGCGCAGGGCGTCGATCGCGGTCAAGTGCTCCAGCGCGCCCGCCAGCACCTTGGCGCGGAAGCTGCGGACCGCTGGGTCCAGGGGCTCGAGGAGGCTCGCCTGATAGCCCTGCACGATGTCGTCGAGGGCGGCCTCCGCCACCTCGCCGCGCTTGCGCGCCAGCTCGCCCCGCTGCTCCGCCAGGGTGGTCTTGTCGCGCAGCGCCTCGTTCGCCTGGGCCAGCGCTGTGTTCGCCGCCTCCAGCCGGGTGACGTGGAGGTAGCCGCCGGTCAGGAGCGCGGCGACGCCGAGGCCGGCGGTGGCGCCCACGGCGCTCGCCAGGGTCCGGTTCCTCCGCCCCCACTTGAGCAGCCGCTCGCCGAGCGACGGCGGCCGGGCCAGGATCGGCTCCTCGCGGAGGTAGCGGCCGAGGTCCTCGGCGAGCGCGCCCGCCGAGGCGTAGCGGGCCTCGGGCTCTCGCGCCAGGCAGGTGGCGCAGATCGTCGCCAGGGTGCGGTCGACCTCCGGCCGCAGCCTCCGCAGGGGCTCGGGGTCTCGCGACAGGACCGCGCTCAGGACGACCAGCGGCGAGCGGCCCACGAAGGGCGGCCGGCCCGTGAGCATGGCGTACAGGGTGGCGCCCAGGGCGTACACGTCGCTGC
>JAWLGW010000158.1:0-9505 GCA_041690735.1 Planctomycetota bacterium | reverse complement strand
TTGCTGGCGCCGACCAAGCTGCGCTCGGAGACCTACTTCGTGCCGCGCTACGACGCCGCGGGCGCGTTCCTCGACTTCCTGGAGCAGCGGTCGGCGCCCCGCCCGGCCCCGCCCGGGCCGGACCCGGTGGCGGCAGCGGGGCCCGCGGCGTCCGAGGGCGAGGTCGGGGTGCTACGGCCCGAGGAGGAGCTGGCCCCCCCCGGTGGTTAGCTTGCGCCCCCAACAGCAGCGGCGAGGCCCTGACCGCGAGCGGCTCGCCCTGGACGCCGCCGCCACCACGCCGCTCAGCGCGGCGGTGCTCGAGGCCATGCGGCCGCACCTGGGGCTCCCCGGCGGCGCGGCAGGGGAGGCGATCGCGGCGCCGGCGCGCGCTCGGGTCGCCGAGCAGCTCGGCTGCGCGCTCGATCGGCTGCTGCTGACCTCGGGAGGCACCGAGGCGAACCTCCTGGCGCTGCGGGTCGCGCTGGCCGCCCGCCCCCAGCGGTCGCCCGCCCGTGTGATTACGCAGCCGACCGAGCACCCGTCCGTGCTGGCGCCGCTGCGGGCCCTGGAGGGGAGCGGGGCGCTGCGGGTCACCTGGCTGCCGGTCGACGGTCAGGGCAGGGTGGATCCCGACGCGCTGTCGGAGGCGCTGCGGGAGGAGGCGGCCCTGGTCTCGGTCATGCTGGCGAACCACGAGACGGGCGTGGTCCAGCCGATCGGTCCCCTGTCCGCAAGCTGCCGGGCCGCCGGGGCGCTGCTGCACGTCGATGCGGTGCAGGCGGCGCGCTCGCTCGACGTCAGCCTGCGGACCTGGGGTGCCGACCTGCTCACGATCTCGGGGCACAAGCTCAACGGGCCCAAGGGCGTCGGCGCGCTGGCCCTCTCCGACCGGCTGGGCGGGGTTTCGCGGCCCCGTCCGCTGGGGACGCCGTCCGTGGCGGCGGTCGAGGGGCTGGCCACGGCGCTGGAGTCCCCCGATCGACGCTCGGCTCCGCTCCAGGCGGCGCTGGCTGCCAGCCGCGACGCCTTGCAGCGGGAGGTGCAGGAGGCGGTGCCGCAGGTCGTGCTCAACGGCGGCGAGGCCGAGCGCCTGCCGGGCCACCTCAACCTCTCTGTGCCGGGAGTCTCCGGAGAGGCGCTGGTGGTCGCGCTCGACCGGGCCGGGATCGACGCCTCGTCCGGGTCGGCCTGCGCCAGCGGCCAGGACGCGCCCTCGCCGGTGCTCCTCGCCATGGGCCGACCCTCGAGCGCCGCCCGGGGAAGCCTGCGCCTGACCCTGGGGATGCCCCTGACCGCACGAGAGGTGGAGCGCACGGTCGGCGCCATCGCGGCGGCCGTCGGTCGCCTGCGGGCCCTGACAGGTGAGCCCTGAGTCGAGGGCCCTGGCCAGGCAGGTAGTTTCGTGCACAATGGCCCCGGGCGGCGCAGGCAGGGCGGAGGACGACCATGGCTCGGATGTCGGAGGAGCAAAAGAAGGACCTCAAGATGAGGCTCACCCTGGGCGCCCTCGCTCTGGCG
Source organism: Planctomycetota bacterium (assembly GCA_041690735.1). Taxonomy (GTDB): domain Bacteria; phylum Planctomycetota; class J058; order J058; family J058; genus JAWLGW01. The sequence continues at coordinate 8,005 of JAWLGW010000158.1, read as the reverse complement.
GTCGTGGGTCCGCTGCTCCTCGCCGGTCCCTTGCTGCCGAAGGTGGTCGACCGCTACCGAGCGAACCCCAGCGACCCCAACGCCCCGACGGTGTTCTATTACGCCGGCAAGCTCATGATCAGCACCTTCCGCAAGGAGCAGGGAGTGGCCGTCCTGGAGGACGCCTACATCCTGTTCGGAGACGACCACGCGGTCGAGGACGGTGGGATCGAGTTCACCGGTGAGCTCGTGGAGGACACGACCTTCCGGGGCGACGAGATGGGCTACTACTACCTCCCCTGGGTGGTCGACCGGCAGCCCGACGGGATCCGCCCCGAGCCGTCGCAGGTGGCGGACCGGGAGTTGATCGGCAAGATCCTGCTGGCTGTCGCCGACGCGCTGGAGGACGAGCGCAAGTACAAGCAGTGCCGACACGTGTACGCCTGCCTGTTCCACCTGTGGCCGGAGGGGTCCGAGCTCCACCAGGCGTCCGCCGACGCCCGCCTGCGCGCCATCATGCGCTCCTACGGGGAGTAGGCGGAGGCGGCAGCTCGCTCGCCTCGGCCGCCAGTCGCTCGACCCGGCGCCGCCCCTCGCCTCCGCGCGCACTCCCCCCAAACGGATGCTGGCCCGACCCGTAACATGGGCCTCCTCGGGCGCCGTGCCGCGCGCGCACGCCCCGGCCCCCCCTCCATTCACGGGAGCAATTGGAATGGCTCGTCTTCGCTCGTTCCTGTTCGCGCTGGCCGCCCTGGCCGCCGCCACCACCGCCCCCCCCGTCCAGGCTCAGGACGCCCGGGCTCAGAGCGGGCACGAGCACCCGATCCTGCAGCAGGTCCGGCAGATCCAGGAGGAGGTCGAGCGGCTGCGCGGTCTCGAGTTCCGCGCGCAGGTGAAGGTCGGGATCCAGAAGCCCGAGGCGCTGCGGGCCATGCTGCTCGAGGACTTCGAGGAGGAGGCCCCGGCCGAGGAGATGGCCAAGCAGGAGCGGGTCCTCAAGAGGCTCGGCCTGATCCCCGCCGACTTCGACCTGCGGCAGCGGCTGCTGCAGTTCCTCAGCGACCAGATCGGCGGCTTCTACGACCCCGAGAAGAAGGAGCTGTTCCTGATCGATCGCTCGGAGGAGGGCGCCATGGGCGGCGCCGCAGCTCAGGCCATGAACGACCAGATGGTCATGGCCCACGAGCTCCACCACGCGCTGCAGGACCAGCACTTCGCGCTGGAGCGGTGGTTCGACCTCCTCGGCGACCACGAGGACCGAATCCAGGGCTACAAGTCGCTCGTCGAGGGCGAGGCGCAGCTGGTCGGCATGACGTACCTGTTCGGGAAGATGGGCCGGGGTGACGTCGACCTCAAGGCCCTCAACCGCATGAACGACATGATGATGAAGATGACCCCCGAGGGCGCCAAGCTGGCCGCGCTGCCGCCCTACCTGCTGGAGAACATGATGTTCCCCTACACGCAGGGGGCCGAGTTCATCCAGGACATGCAGCGCAAGAAGGGCTGGGACGCCATCGCCCGCGCCTTCGGCGACCCGCCCACCTCGACCGAGCAGGTGCTGCACCCCGAGAAGTACTACGACCGCGACGAGCCCACGGAGCTGCTCATCCCCACCGGCGGCTTCGGCCGCATCCTGGGCGAGGAGAGCGAGGTCCTATACGAGAACACCCTGGGCGAGTTCTCCACCTCGCTCCTGCTGCGCGCCATCGGCCTCAGCAAGCGCGACGCGGCCCGGGCCGCCGCGGGTTGGGACGGGGACCGGTTCGCGGGCCTGGAGGCGCCCGATGGGCGGGTGGTGGTGGTGTGGCTCACGACCTGGGACTCGGAGGCCGAGGCCCAGGAGTTCGAGCGGGCCTACGCCCCCGCCCTGCAGCGGTTCAGCCCCGGCGCCCGGCTCGAGCGGCGCGGGACCGAGGTCCTGCTGGTCGACGGCGCGCAGGGCGAGGAGCTGGCGCAGCTGGTCCGCAAGGGCTTCATGGCGGTCAAGGTGGAGCAGCGACTGCAGCCTCTCGCCGGCATGGTCGAGCAGCCGACCGCGAGCGAGCTGACCCCGGGCGCAGCGGGTGAGCGGCAGGTCATGGCGGGCCAGGCCGGCGAGGCGGCGCTGGTGCACCTCGACGCCCAGTCGGCCACCCTCCTGATCCCGAGCGGGTTCGAGCCGCGGGCCGAGTCGATCGAGGCCCTGGCGACCCTGGGCGGCGCCCACTTCACCACCGGCGAGCGGGGCGTCCACCTGCGGGCCTTCGAGCTGCCCCTCCCGCTGGAGGCGGCCCGGGACCAGATCTCAGAGCTGGTCGAGAAGAACGTGCGACTCTCCCAGCCGAAGCCGGGCGAGGACTCGGTCGTGCTGCAGGAGCAGTTCAGCGCCACCGCCGCGCGCGTGCGAGGCTTGCGCTCAGTCGAGGTGGCCTTCACCGGGAAGCTCCCCGGTGACTCGGTGAGCTCCCGGACCTACCTGGCGCTGGTTGACCGCGGCGTCCCGGGTCAGACCCTGGCGGTGGGGGTCTCGCACCCCGACCCCGCCCGGGCCAAGGAGCTGTTCGAGCAGCTGACCGAGACCTTGTGGGTCGACGCGCCCAACGCTCCCAAGGCGGCGCAGGCGCAGTGGGAGAGCGGCACCACGGTCGCCACCGCTTTCGTGGCGCATGAGGGGTTCGCTCCCCAGGTGGCCCCGGCGGGCCCCGAGGGGGTCACGATCCACGCCTACGCCGCCTCCTCCGATCAGGGGCAGGCCAAGATCCAGGTGGTCGCGGCCCCTGCGCTGGGGGACCTCGCCTCCTACGGCGCCCGCATCCAGGCCCAGCTCCAGCTGGTCGACCCCGAGGTGCGGATCGTGTCGGCGGGCGTGGTGTCCCGCGGCGGCCAGGAGGCCTTCGAGCTGGAGTACGAGCTGGCGGGGCGGCGGGCGCGCCAGGTCAGCTATCAGGTCGGCGACCGCCTGTGGACGCTGTCGTGCAGCGCCCCGGGCGACCTCTTCGAGAGCTTCGGCCAGCCGTTCAGCCGCTCGATCGCCAGCTTCACGGTGGCCGCCCGGCAGGGCTCCTCGGGCGGGCCGCAGCGCCCCGCCGAGGAGGAGCAGCCCCGCCGCCGCGCCTACTAGCGCTGGCGACGCTGCGTCGCGTCAACTACGATCGATGCGCCTCCGGCGTCGCTTCGGGGGGGAGTCCAGGCACCCGTGGGTGAGATCACCAGCGAGGATCGGGCCGTCGCCAGGCTGGCGCTCAAGAACCGCTTCCTGACCCGAGAGCAGGTCAAGGAGTGCTTCCGCCAGCTGCGCAGCCGCGAGCGCGACGAGGTCCTCCGGTTCGAGGACCTCGCCGTCGAGCAGCGCTACCTCAACAACGAGCAGGCGACCGCCCTGGGCCTCGCCTACCGCCGCTTCCGCAAGGACAACGAGAAGCGGAAGTGGGCGATCAAGGGATACGAGATCTACGGCAAGCTGGGCGAGGGCGGCCTGGGCGTGGTCCTCAAGGCCAAGCAGACCAGCATGAACCGGCTGGTCGCGCTCAAGATCCTCCACAAGCGCTGGCTCGACGACGAGGAGTTCAAGCAGCGGTTCCTGGTCGAGGCCCGCCTGGTGGGCAAGCTGTCCCACCAGAACCTGATCAAGGTCTACGACGTCGGCCGCGAGGACTGGAAGCTGTACTTCTCGATGGAGTACGTCGAGGGCGAGACCCTCGAGCAGCTCATCGAGCGCGAGGGACCCCTCGAGACGGTGCGGGCGGTCGACCTCACCCTGCAGATCCTGCGGGCGATCCGCTACATCTCGCGGTTCGACATCGTCCACTGCGACATCAAGCCCTCGAACATCCTGCTCACCACCGACGGCGTGGCCAAGCTGGGCGACTTCGGCTTCGTGAAGTCGAACATCGCCATCGAGGTGACCGAGGAGGGGTCGGTGCTGGGCACGCCCGACTACATCTCGCCCGAGCAGGCCATGGGCAAGGACGTCGACTTCCGGGCGGACATCTACTCGCTCGGGATCACCCTGTACCACATGCTCGCCAAGGCGCCCCCGTTCGACGGGACCGTCTCGACGATCATGCGGGCGCACATCCGCGAGAAGCTGCCCAGCCTGCGCGAGCTCAACGCCGACGTCCCCGATGCCCTGGTGCGGGTGATCCACCGCATGACGGCCAAGGACCCGGCCGACCGCTACACCGCCTTCGAGGAGCTGTTCCGGGACCTCGAGCAGGTCAAGCTCAAGGAGAAGACCGGCCGCGGCATCGACATGGACAGCGTCGAGATGGCCGAGGTGCTGCGGCTCGAGAAAGAGAAGGCCCGGGCGCGGCAGAAGGAGGTCCTCGAGCTCCAGCAGCAGCTGCGGCGGATGACCACCTACTTCTGGGCGATCACGGCCCTGGCGGGGGTGGCGGTCCTGGTGTGCGTGTGGCTGGCGAGTCGGCTCAACGGCACCGCCTGAAGCGATGACCTCGCCCGCTCCGCGGGGCAACGCGGGTCGCCCCACCTCGCCGGGGCGCCCGGTCCGCGACCCCGGGCTCGGCTGGGCCGCCGCGGCGGCGCTCGCGCTGGTCGCCCACGTCCTGCTCGCGGTGTGGCCCCTGTGGCCCGCGCTCCGTTCGGGCGAGGCGCCCGCCTTCGGCGACCACTGGATCCACTACTACCGCGCGCAGGCCGACGAGCGGATCGCGGCGCACACCGGCAGCCCCACGGGTTACGACCCCAAGATCCTGGCCGGCGTCCCTCACGGGGTCGTGGACGTGAACTCCCACGGCAGCCGCCTGGTGGTCCGGGCGCTGAGCGGACCGCTGGGGACCGCGCGAGCCTACGCCCTATGGGCCGCCCTGGCGGTGGCGCTCGTCCCGGTGGCGGTCGCGGCCACGGCTCTGGGCGCGGGGCTGGGCCGCCGGGACGCCTGCGGGTCGGTGGTGGGCGCGGTCGCCTTCGTGCACCTCGACACCCTCTCCCGCTCCATGACCTGGAGCGGCATGTACTCCTGGCTCCTGGCCTCGGCCGTGCTCCCCCTGTTCGGCCTGACCTTCGCGCGCCTGCTCGCGCGCCCCTCGCCGCGGCGGCTGCTGGTCGTGGCGGGCGTGCTCCCGCTGCTGTCGCTCCACACCCTCCTGCCGGTGGGCGTCGCCGGGGCCTTCCTGGCGCTGGTGGCCGTCCGCCTGCGCCGCCCAGCGCCTGCGCCGGCGCTGGCTTACGCCGGCGGGGTCGCGGCCCTGGGGCTGGCGGTCAACGCCTGGTGGGTGCTCCCCCTGGCGCGGCACCTCTCCTCGGCGGAGCTGCCGGCCTGGACCTTCAGCGCCACGCCCCGGCAGCTCGTGGCGGACCTCGCCTCCTCGTTCTGGCCCTTCGCGGGCCTCCTGCACGGCACCTACGGGCTGCGCTGGTGGCTGGTGGTGGGAGGGGTGGCGGGCGCGGCCGCCGCCGCCCGCCGCGGCGGGCGCGACCGGGCGGCCGCGGGGCGGGCGGCCCTGGCGCTGGCCCTGCTCGCCCTGGCGGCCGCCTACCTGAGCGGCCTGGTGCCGGCGCTGGCGCGGATCGAGGCGCACAGGTTCGTCCTGGTGGCGGTGCTGGCGGCGCTCCCCTTCGCGCGGCGGGGCCTCCTGGGCGCCTGGCGAGGGCTCCAGGGAGGTCGTCGGCTCCGCCTGGTCGGCCTGCTGGCGTGCGCCTCGCTGCTGCTGTCCCTGGGCTGCGAGGGCTGGCTCGCCTGGCGGACGCCCCTCCGTCCCCGCCCCCTCGCTCCACACGAGCGCGAGGTGCTGGAGTTCCTCCGGGCGCGGCGACCCTTCGCGGGACGCGTGCTCGCCGAGCACTCGCCCGTCGGGACGCTGCCCTACGCCCTGGCGCTCGAGCCCGACCTGCCGGGCGTCACCTTCCGCGCCGCCGGACAGCCCTCCCTCGACACGGGCTGGGACACCGTGCGGGCGAGCTTCTTGGGCTTGCAGCGCGAGTTCTCCCTGGAGGACGCGGTGCAGCGGCTGCGCCTGTTCGCGATCGAGTGGGCGATCGCCGCGGAGGGCGGCCAGGGGGCGGAGATCCTGCGGCGCCTGCCGGAGCCGCTGGTGGCCGAGCGCCAGCTGGTGGGAGGATATCTGCTGGTCCGGCTCGCCGATCCGCCGTCGCTGCTGGCGCTGGGGGAGGGCCGGCTGCGCGTCCTGCCCGGGCGCCTGGAGCTGTCGGGCCTCACGGGCGAGGTGGCGCTGCGGCTCCACTACTACCCCGGCCTGCGGGCCCTGGAGGGGGACGACGTGCGGGTGTTCCCCATCCACGACCCGCACGATCGCTGGGGGTTGATCGGCGTCGACCCCGGGGGCCGCAGCGAGGTGACGCTGGTGTGGGAGCCGTAGGGCTCTCTTACGTGCCCGTGCCCGTGCCCGACTGCGCGTTTCGGGCACGGACGGGCACGGGCACGGGCACCGGAGGCTGTCGCGAAACGCGAGGAGCGCCTCCGGAGGAGCCCTATCGAACACGGAATATCAACAGGGAGTATCAACGAGAACAGCGAACGGCTCGTCCTCCGAGGCCAACTGCGTTGCCTACAGCGGCGCCAAGCCCTGTTCCCATTCTCTGTTTGCTGTCGATATTCCGTGTTCGATCTCCTCGGGTTGCCGCGGCTGCGTCTTGCGACAGCCTCACGGGCACGGGGCACGAGGGGGAGGCTGCCTACCCCTCCTCCTCGTACACGATCAGGTGGTAGCCGCTCGACACGTCGCCCTCGTCCCACACGAACACGCCCACCTGGTCGTGCTTGAAGTGCTGGCGGGGGTCGATCACCACCGCCACGTGGTGCGGCTCGCGGAAGAAGCTCCGCTGGACGAACAGGTCGTACTCCGACAGGAACACGCTGTAGCCCGGGTGGGTGTGGTACCAACCCAGGACCGCCAGGCCGGGATAGCGGCTGAGGCCGGCGTGGAACTCCCGCTGGGCCTCGTTGGAGAAGGTCAGGTGCGTCTTGGCGCTCTGAGCCTTGAGCGCCGGCACCGGCGTGGTCACGTCGACGTAGGGGTGCCCCTGCCAGGCGTGGTAGCCGCCCAGCAGGAAGCCCCCCACCTCGAACTCGGCCCCCTGCTGGGCGTGCCGGACCATCTGCCGGTAGGCGGACCGGGTGACGTAGACCGGTAGGTTGGGCGGGTTCGCCCTGCCCGGGTCGACGATGGCGGTCCCCCGCCGGTCGCCAGGGGGAGGGCGCTCCGTCGGATCCCGACCGCGGGCGCCCTTGACCCGGATCCGCACCCGCTCGCCGATCAGCCCCGCTTCTTGGGGCGGATCGAGATGCGCACCTCGGGCACCCGCAGGCTGCGGGGATCGAGGGGGAAGCGCTCGGTGTGCTTCTCGGCCCAGGTCGACGCCTTGCGGTCGAGCGGCGACTTGGGGTTGAACTTGTCCATGCGGATCATGTCCCCCAGCTCGATCACGAAGTCGGCCAGCGACCAGGCGGGGGACCACTGCTGGCTGTGGCACACCGCCTGCCCGCGAATGTTCGGGTGGAAGATCGGCGTCAGCCAGGTCACGTCCGGCGGCTCGGAGGGGTAGTACGAGCCCAGCTTGAGCTCGAACTGGTGGTTCTCGGTGACCACCGCCCGGTCGCCGTCGAGCATGAGGCCCTTGAGCGCCACCGTGAACTTGTAGTACGTCGGCGGACTGCCCCGGTGCTCGAAGCTCACCAGGCCGGTGCGACCCGTGCTGAGCCGCAGCAGCTCTTCGTAGTCCTTCTGGAGTCGAACCTTCTTGCGTGGTCCCACCGGCTACCTCAGGAGCGCGCGGACGCGCCCGCCACGAAGGTGGAGGTCAACAGGAGCACGTCGCCCGACTTGGTGCTGGCGCTGCCGAGGCTGTCCACCTCCTTGTACTCGCGGCCGGTCCGCTTGTTCGACAGCTCGTACGCCACCTGGTTCCCGTCGGGGCCGGTCAGGGGCAACCCTAGCTCCTTGACGAGCGCCGGCAGGAGCTCGGAGATGCTGGCGTCGTCGGGCAGCTCCACATCGAACTCCTGGTTCGTGTCGGCCCGCACCAGGGTCACGGAAATCTGGGCCATTACCGTCCTCGAGAGCCAAAG
>JAWLGW010000157.1:0-9539 GCA_041690735.1 Planctomycetota bacterium | reverse complement strand
CGGCGCCGGTCATGGAGGTCACGCTGCGCACCAGGTCGTGGTGGTAGAAGAACGACTCCTCGCCGCGGCGGGCCGCCAGCACGTCGTCGTCCCCCGGGCCGTGCACGAAGCTGGTGAGCAGCGCGCCCTCGGCCCCGAGCTCGCCGACCACGTCGGCGAGGTCGTGCAGGAAGTCGACCCGGCCGCCCTGGTCCTCGCGCCACAGGCGGGTGCCGTTGGGGGCGTAGCCGTAGCGGACCACCTCGCCCTCGGGCGTCTCGACCCGCACCAGGTGGTCGTCGTGGTCGTAGACGTAGCGGGTGGTGCCGGCGGCGGTGGTGCGGGCGGCCAGGGCGCCGGTCGAGGAGTAGGTGAGCGTCTCGGCCGCCTCGCCCTCGCCGCGGGCGACGACGCGGTTGCCGGCGCCGATGGTGTGGGTAACGGGGGTGTGGGTGACCGTCCCCTCGCTGCGCTCCTCGGCCACCCGGTTGCCGGTGGCGTCGTAGCGGTAGCGCACGGTCTCGTCGGGGCCCTCGGCCGCGACCAGCCGACCGGCCGCGTCGTAGCGGTAGGTGGTCTTGCGCCCCTGCGCGTCCTCGACCGAGGCCACCCGGCCGTCGTCGGTGTAGCCGTAGTGGCGGCGGTCGAGGACCTCGCCCGCCTTCGTGGTCACGACCTCGGTGAGGCGCGAGCGGGCGTAGGCGTAGCGGGTCACCACGCCGTTGGGGTAGCGGACCTCCTTGCGGCGGCCGTCGGCGTGGACGTCGATCTCGATGGCGCCGCCCTCGGGCAGGTCGACGCCGATCAGGCGCCCCTGCACGTCGTAGCGGTAGCCGACCTCGCCCCAGGGGAGGATCAGCCCGGTGCGGTCACCGGCGGCGTCGTACCGGTAGGCGACGCCCTTGCCCAGCGTGGTGTTGGTGAGCTCCGCGAGGCGGCCGTCCTCGCCGTAGGCGAAGCGGAAGCCGCCCTGCGGGCCCTCCATGGCGATCATTCGCCCGTGGGGGTCGTAGCGGAAGTGCTCCACGCCCGCCGGCGTCTCGCGGCGGATCATGCGCCCGGCCGCGTCGTAGGCGTAGCGGAGGGTGTGCTCGCCGCGGACCTCCTTGACCACCCGGCCGCCCTCGTCGCGCTCCAGGACGCGGGTGCCGGTGGAGGGATCGACGATCCGGGTGGTGCCCGGGGCGGGGTGCTCGATCGCGGTGCTGTTGCCGGCGGCGTCGGTGATCGCCACCACCTCGCCGGCGGCGTCGTAGCGGAAGCGCAGCAGCTCGCCGGCCGCGGAGCGCACCTGCTCGAGGTCGCCCCGGGCGCTCCAGTCGTAGCGGTGCTCCTGGCCGTGCTCGTCCTGGTAGCGGATCACCCGGCCGCGGGCGTCGTAGGCGACCTCGTACACCGAGCCCATGGCGTCGGCGACGGTGAGGGCGCGCCCCTGGCCGTCGCGGGTGACCGACACGATCCGCCCGTCGGGGCGCTTCACCTTGAGGACCAGGCCGTCCTGGTCGCGCATGAAGCGGGTGACCCCGACCCCCTCTTCGTGGACCTCGAGCACGTAGCCGCGCTCGTCGCGGACGAAGCGGGTCAGCGCGCCGCGGGGGTCGGTCACCTCCGCCAGGCGACCGCGGGCGTCGTAGCCGAAGGCGGTCTTCGCGCCGCCCGGCGCCAGCGCCGAGGTCAGGTTGCCGCGCAGGTCGTAGTCGAAGCGGACCTCTCGGCCGTCGGCGAGGGCGATCCGGGTGGGCCGCTCGCTCACCCTCGACTCGTAGGAGAACCGGGTGGTGCCGTCGGGGGTCACGCGCTCGCGCAGGCGCCCCTGCTCGTCGAACCGGTTCTCGAGGGTGCGCCCGTCGGGCGCCTCGAACCGGACCAGCCGCTCGCGCTCGTCGAAGTGCGCCACGCTCTCGAGACCCTGCGCGTCCTGGTGCTCGATCCGGCGCCCGTCGAGGGAGATCGACCAGGTCTCGGTCGCCTCGCCCTCACCCTCCCCGCGGGTCAGCACGGTGCGCCGGGCCCAGTCGCCGCCCTCGCCCTGCAGGTAGCGGGCGCGCACCTCGCGCAGGCCGGGGCCGCCCAGGCGGATCACCCGGCCCACGGCGTCGTAGGCGATCAGCGCCTGCCCGTCGGCGAGCGCCACCAGGCGGCCCGCCGCGTCGTAGCGGTAGCTGTGGGCCATGCCGGCCCGGACGGCGCGGCGGAGGTTGCCGGCCTCGTCGCGCTCGTAGCGGACCTGCCGTCCGGGGGCCACGATCCCGGTCAGGGCGCCCGCGGCGTCACGCTCCAGGCGCACCTCGCCCCACGGGCCGCGCACCGCGCGCAGGCGCGCCTCGCTGTCGTAGAAGTAGGCCAGGCGGAAGCCGGCGGGGCCGGTGCGGCTGCGCAGCCAGCCCTCCGCGTCGAAGGTATAGGTCCGCTCGTCGCCTAGCCCCGACAGGACCCACTGCCCGTCGCTCTGCTCCAGGCGCGCCGGGGAGCCGCTGATCGCCACCAGGCGCCCGTCCGCGCCCTGGCGGAACTGGACCCGGTCGCCCGCCTCGTCCACGAACGAGGCCGCCCGCCCGGAGGGGTGGACGTCGAGGTGCACGTCGAAGGGCGAGGCCCAGTGGAGGCCGAAGTTGAGGCGGTCGCCCGCCCACCGGCGGTAGGTGCGCTGCACCTCGAAGGCGTACTCACCCTCCCCGATCACCAGGTCGGTCGCCGCCAGGGCCAGCCGGCCCGTGGAGGGGTCGATCGCCACCTGGTCGAGGACCTCGAGGTCGAGGATCGGCTCGGCCTTGGCCGGCGGCGGCGGGGGGAGATCCTGCGCGAGCAGGACGTTGGGCGGCACGAGGAACGAGCAGGCCAGCAGGGCGCACACGCTCCGATGAGTGCGGGACATGGAGCCTCCCTCCGTGGGGCGATCGGACGCCGCACCAGGGTAGCAACGACCAGTCCGCGTTCCGAGGGGGTCTCAAGGCTTTACTTAGCAGTGGCTTAGTCTTCTTATCCCCCTCGGATGGCGGCGTCTGGAACGCAACTGAACCGCCGCGGGACCATCAGATGTGGGATCTGGGCGACAGGTTCGTGGCCTGGTCCGGCAGCGGCTGATGGCCGCCGCTACACTCCCAGCATGCGGTGCGCTCTGTGCCACGACTCGCTCGACCCGGTGAGCGCCTCTCGCTGCGCGGGCTGCGGCACCCTGCTCCACGCGGCGCGCGAGGAGGACCTGGGGCGTTGCCCCACGCTCGGCTGCATTCTCAAGCCGCCGCCGCCGGGCGGCGCCCCGGCGATCCAGCGCCTCGAGCAGTAGCGAGCGGACGCGCTCAGCTCCCGCAGTCCTGGCAGGGGTTCATGCCCGCGTCCAGCGCCTCCAGGCGGCTCCTGAACTCGACCCGGTCGCGGTCGCGCAGGCGGCTGATCCGCTTGCAGCCCTCGCGGTGGAAGTAGGGGGCGCGCTCGTTGCCGATGTACAGGGGCGCCTCCTCGGGGACCGGCAGGGCCCACAGGCCGACGCCCTTCATGCGGGCCTCCTGCTGGTACTCGAGCAGCACGTCCTTGTGGGCGCGGTTCTGGGGCCACACGAAGGTGTAGGCCATGCCCTGGCGGACGATCTCGCCGTTGACGAACAGGTCGCCCTTGTGGAGGTAGGCGAGCAGGCGGTCGAACTTGTCCTCGCGCAGCTCGTCGAACTCGAGCGTGACCTGCTGCCCCTCGACCAGCTCGCGCAGCACCTGCCCCGCCTCCTTGTAGAGGGGGCGATCGCGCTCGGGGGTGTTGATCCCCAGGAGGCGGACCCGGCGGCCGTCGGCGAGGGCGACCGTGTCGCCGTCCACCACCCGCTCCACGCGGGCGGTCTCGGTGTTCCCCTTGATCCGGGCGGTGGCGTGGTCGAAGGAGGTGCCGCGCTGCAGCGGCGCCACCTCGGGGGCCGGCGCCTCGACCTCCGGCGCGGGCTCGAGCGGGGCGGGCTCGGTCGGGGTCGGCTCGGTCGGGCTCGGCTCGCTGGGCACCTCACCGCTCGCGACCGCGGGAGCCGGAGGGGCGGGCTCTTGGGGGACGCTCGGACCCGAGCCGCCCGCCATGAACAGGGCCACGACCAGCAGGCCGATCACGGCCGCCGCGATGCCGCCGACCACCGCCGGGTGGGGGGCGCCCGAGGGCGAGCTGGCCGCCGCGCGCCGCGCCCCCCTGCGCCCGTGCTTGCCGGTGCCCTTCCCCGCGCTGCGCTTGCGTTCCTTCACGGCGCCACCTTCTGCTCGCGTTCAAGCGAGCGCGGGCGAGTGTAGCCCTCCGCTCGGGGGGCTGGCTAGCCGGGTCGTGACGCGGCGCGGCCGGCGCGCCGGGCGCCGAACAGCCCGGCGGTCAGCAGCACGAGGATCAGCAGCGCCACCATGAACACCACCCGCTCCAGCTCGCGGGGCTTCCGCCCCACCAGCAGCAGGGCGTCCGCGGGCACGATCCCCGTCTCGTCGCGGATCCGGCGGACCACCGTCACCGGCGCCTCCTCCAGCACCCCTTGCACGACGACCCACGGCTCGACCCGCTGCTGCACCAGGGCGATCTGCGCGTCGAGGCGGGCGTAGAAGCTGCGGTCGAAGGGGCCGCCGCCCACTTCGTCGGGGGCGATCGGGCTCAGGCTCTCGGTTTCGTGGGTCTGGACCACGATCGCCCGCTCGGGAGCGGGCAGGAACTTCTCGGGCGCGCCGCCCAGCTCGGCGAGGCGCCGCACCAGCTCGGCCTGGGCGTGGGTGGGCCACAGGCCCGCGCTGTCGCCCAGGGCTGCCGCGCCCGGCGCCCCCGCGCGGGCGTCGCACAGGGCCCGGGTGGTGCGCCACCACTGGGCCGCGGGGTCGGTCGGGTCGAGCAGCAGCTTCACCGGCGGCAGGGTGGCTGGCCCTTCGCGGCGGAGCAGCCGCCGGTCGACGCCGATCAGGACGCCCTCGAGCCGCACCCAGCGCGTGAAGGGGTCGGCGTTGGCGGCCGCCCGCACCGAGAGGGTCCGCGGCGCCTGGTTGGCGAACCGGATCATGGCGGGGGTGGCGGTCCACCACAGCGCCAGCAGGGCGATCAGCCACAGCCAGAAGGTCCCCTGGGCCCCCAGCAGGCGGTACAGGAACGAGTACCAGGGGAGGCGGAAGGCCGGCGGAGCGTCGCCCGTTGGTTCGGCCGTCTCGGCCCTTGGTTCGACCATCGTGCGCGCCTCGCGACGGCTGCCGGTGTGGGGCGCGGCGGGACTACAAGCCCTTCAGGACGTCGATCGACTCCATGGAGCGCACCTCCTCGGGCTTGAGGGTCGGCACGCGCGAGGTCAGGAGCTGGCGCAGACGCAGGAACTCGGCCGGCCAGGCCAGCTGGTGGAGGAGCTTCTTCTTCTCGTCGGCCGACTTGGTGCCGAGGTGGCGCCAGTAGTCGAGGGGGACCGAGGCCCCCGCGCCCGAGAAGTCGCCCATGAGCTTGTTGGCGCGGCCGCCGCCCTTGGGGGTCTTGCGTCCGTCGGGGTCGGTCACGAAGAAGATCTCGTGGAACAGGTCGGGGAGCACCACCTCGGTGTCCTGGCTGCTCCGGCCCGAGGCGTCGAGGTCCACGGAGACGATCTGTCCCTCGACGATGTCGTAGACGATCGCGAACACGATCGTCGTCTTGAAGGGGCCGATGTCCATCAGGCGGTTGGCGACGAAGGGGACGATGCCGGTGTCGCTGATCACCCCCAGGCCGGCGACCGCGATGGTCGAGTCGTAGTTGCCGACCTCCGACAGGGCCTGGCCGAGCTTGCGGTACCACGACAGGGGGTGCTTGATCGAGCTGAGCTTGTCCAGGATCTCGTGGCCGCGGTCGCCGAGCACCGAGTCGAGGTAGGCCAGGGCATCGCGGGTGGAGTCGGTGTAGCCCGAAGGGTCGACGCCGATCAGGTCGGTGTCGATCCCGGCCCGGGCCACCACCGCCAGGCGGAAGCCCTCCTCGCTGCCGTGCAGGTCGAGGCCCAGGTTGCGCAGCACGTGCAGCAGGATCGCCGAGGTGGCCTGGCCCGCCTCGTAGCGGACGCCGATCGCGTTGGGCAGGTTCTCGATGTCCGAGGAGCCCTTGCGGTGGTGGTCGATGAACAGGATCCGCTTCTCGCGCAGCTCATCGGAGCGGCGCAGGAGGAGCGAGAAGTCGGACATGATCTCGGGCGACGTGGCATCGAGGACCACGATGATGGGCGCCTTGTGGGCGATCTCCGACAGGTTCTCGGTCCCCTCGCAGCGACGCAGCACGCCGTTGGGCATGAAGTTGGTCGCCAGCGAGCGGTTCATGAGGAAGCTCATGCGCTTGCTGTAGTAGCAGGCGTAGCTCTTGTGGAACCGCTCGCGCAGCAGGTACCACATGAGCCCGTTGGCGCCCATGGTGTCGGGGTCGATCCGGTCGTGAGCCCAGCCGATGATCTGGTCCTGCTCGATCGACTCGAACACGTTGACGATCAGCTCGGTCGCGTCCTCGAAGTAGCGAGGCGGCGCCGGCGCGGCCACCGGGGCGGGCGCACCCTCGTCGGCGACCTCGTCGCCGGCGGGCTCGGCCGCAGCGCCGTCGGCTGGCGCCTCCTCGGGCCGCTTGGCCGCCGCCTGCGAGGCGGAGGGATCGGCGGCCGCCCGGGGCGGCAGCTGAGTGGGCGAGGTGGTCTGAGGCTCGTCGTCGCTGACGATCCGCTGGCGGGGCTGCGAGCCGGAGCCGTTGCTGGCCGCGGCGGGGACCGACTGGGACGAGGGGGCGCTGGAGGTCAAGGGCGTGCTCCCAGGGGACGGGCTCCCGGGGGTCTCTGGGGACGGCTCGGCTGGGGAGGCGGCCTCGTCGGGACCGGGTCCAGACGCGACCGAAGCGGGAGTCCCCTCCGGGGACCGCCCTTCCCCGACGGGCTTGCTCTCCGAGGACGAACTCACGGGAGGGGAGGATACCACTGCCGAATCGGCGGCACTAGAGGCGCTGCCGAGCTCACGCCCAGCAAGTCCGAGACCACTGAGGATTGGCCGCCCGGGAGGCGGCCCTCGAGAATATGCAGTGCCGTGACGGGCGGCGGGCGGGGCTTGACTACCCTCCTCCGCCACAGGAGGTCGAGCATGACAGCACGCGTGCGGGTGGCGTGGCTGGCCCTGACGTTCTCCGTCCTCTCCCTCACGGCCGTCGCCTGGGCGGACGTGATCCACCTGGAGGACGGCGGCAAGTACCGCGGCAAGATCGTCTCCGAGACCAGCCGCGCGGTCACGATCGAGACCGCGGGCGGACGGCTGGTGGTGCCGCGCGGGCAGATCGCGCGGATCGTCCGGGAGGAGGATGCCAAGGAGACCTTCCAGCGCCGGTACGACGCGCTGGTGCAGGCGCCCGATGCCGAGGCGTTCTACGAGCTGGGCCGGTGGGCCGAGGAGAAGGAGCTGCCCCGTCGCGCGCGCGGCTGCTTCTTGCGGGCGGTCGAGGCCGACGCCTTCCACGCCCCCTCGCGGGAGGCGCTGGGTCACATCCTCTACCAGGGGCGCTGGTACTCCCCCGAGGAGTACAAGCGCGAGGTCGAGGGCCTGGTCCCTTATCAGGACCGGTGGGTCACGCCCCAGGAGAAGGACCTGCTCGAGCAGGGGTTCGTGCAGGACGAGCAGGGGCGGTGGGTGCTGCCCGGCGATCCGACCGCCGAGCCGCGGGTGCTGCCCAGGCCCAAGCCGAAGCCGGCGACGCCGTCCGCCCGTGAGCCCGACCAGCCGCGCAAGCCGGCGCCGGCCGCGCGGCGCGTCCCGGCCGAGGAGGACAAGGGCTGGTATAGCGACAACACGCGGATCGGCGACTTCTCGAGCGCCCCCGAACACCAGTCGCGCTTCTACAAGATCAAGACCAACATCAAGCCCGAGTACGCCGCCCGCTACGGCACCATGATGGACCGCTACTACAAGCGCTTCCTCAAGGTGTTCGCCGAGTTCCTGCCCCGGGGCGAGATCCCCAAGAGCGAGATCTGGATCTACTCCAGCCAGCAGGAGTTCATGGCGGCCGAGCGGATGGGCCCCTCCACCGGGGGCTTCTACTTCACCGGCAACAAGCGGGTGACGGCGTACCACGGCCTGTTCGGCGACAACGGGACCACCCGCGAGGTGCTGGCCCACGAGGGGACCCACCAGTTCGAGGACATCGTCCTCATGGGCAAGTTCGGCAACTGCCCGATCTGGATCCTGGAGGGGCTGGCGGTCCTGTTCGAGTCGGCCTTCTACGACGGTGAGGAGGTGGTGATCGGCCTGGTGCCGCGCGACCGCCTGGCCGCCCTCAAGCGGGGGATCGCCACCGGCACGCTCATCCCCCTCACCCAGCTGATCCGCACGCCGCAGCCCCAGTTCACGGGCTACCACTACGCCCACGCCTGGGGCCTGATCTACATGATCCTGTACTACGGCGAGAACAAGAGCGTGCGCAAGAAGACCCAGCAGTGGTTCAGCGACCTGTTCGCCGCCTCCAAGCTGGGCCCGGTGACGCCCGAGATGGTCGAGGAGCGCTGCGGCGGGCGCGACAAGTTCCTCGAGCTCGAGCAGCAGTGGATCGAGTGGATCCGCGACCTGCCCTACGACTTCGACCCGGTGAGCGGTCGGTAGGTCCTCGCTCCTCAATCCCGCTTCGCCAGGGTCGGCGCGACGGTGGGGGCCAGGACCTGCTCCAGCGTGGCCCGCTCCTCGGGGGTGCCGCCGCGGATGTCGATCTGGACCAGGCGGCGGCGGGAGTGGATCCACAGGCTGCGCCGCTCGCCGTGGACCCACAGGGTGGCCGGCTGCCCGGCGAAGGCGCCGCGCTCGCCGCCGAAGCGGTCCAGGCCGTCGCCCTGGTCGGCCCAGGCGCGGACCGTCGCTCGCAGGCTGCCGCCGGTGACGTTCACCAGCCCCCCACCGGTCATCCACACCTGCCAGTCGGAGGGCACCACCACCAGCTCGAGCCCCGGCATCCGGTCCCGCGCCTCGAGCCACTTGTCGAGCTGCTCGTCGTTCTCGACGAACAGGAACCGCGCCCCGCTGTCGTTGACCAGATAGGCGAGCTGCTCGGCGCTGTCGGTGGTGTAGACGCCGTTGGTGATGCCGCCCGCGCAGACCACGCCCATGTCGACGTAGAGCCACTCCCTGCGGTCCTCCGACAGCAGCGCCACCGGATCGCCGCGCCGCATCCCCTGTTCGATCAGGCCGAGGCCGATGGCCCGCGCCGCGTCGTAGTAGTCGGACCAGGTGAAGGCCCGCCAGATGCCGAGATCCTTCTCCCGATGCGCGATCGCCTCGCCCTTCAGCCGGCAGCGATGCGCGAACAGCTTCGGGATCGTGTCGCAGCCCCCGATCAGGATCGGCCGGTCCGCGGCCCAGGTTCCGCCGTCCATCACCGCGTCACCTCCACGTCTTGCGCCGCTTCCAGCGCTTCTGCCCGCGCTGCTGGTCCCCGGCCTGCTGACCCAGATAGAATTCCTGGATGTCGGCCGAGGCGAGCAGCTTCGACGCCTCCCCCGCCATCACGATCCGCCCCAGCTCCAGCACGTAGCCCTTGTGCGCGACCCGCAGCGCCACGTTGGCGTTCTGCTCCACCAGCATCATCGTCACGCCCTG
>JAWLGW010000156.1:1159-9579 GCA_041690735.1 Planctomycetota bacterium | reverse complement strand
GGATCGGCGACCACGTGGTCGCCCGCTACGGCACGAGCCTCACCGAGATGGTGGACCTGCTGCCCGAGCCGTTCTACTTCCCCTTCGACCTCGACGTGGACGCCTGCCTGCTCGCCCGCAAGGGCGGCGATCAGGCCGCGCCCGCGCCGCCGGCCACGTTCACGCAAGTGGAGCTGCTGGTGCCGACGGAGGGCCGGTGAGCGAGGCGGGCCTCGAGGTCGTGATCGGCGGCCCCGCCTTCCCGCAGCGGCATCTCCTTCGGCTCGCCCCCGGCCAGCGGGTCGTGCTCGGCCGGGGCGCGCAGGCGGACGTGGTGATCGCCGACGAGGAGGCGTCCCGCGCCCACGCGGCGATCGCGCTGACCCCGGCGGGGATCGAGGTGACCGACCTCGGCAGCGGCAACGGGACCTGGCTGGGGGCGGAGCGGCTGCCGCCGCACCAGCCGCGTCGGGTGCCCTCGGGGAGCGTGCTGCGGGTGGGCGCCCACTCGGTGCAGGTCGGCGCGGCTGCGGCGGCAGGCGGGGGCGGTCGTCTGCGCGACGACTTCGAGCGCGAGGCGGAGCTGGGCCGTGGCGCCTACGGGGCGGTGTATGCGGCCCGCCACAAGGCGAGCGGCGAGCGGGTCGCGATCAAGGCCCTGCACGCCCAGGGGGTGTCCGCCTCGGCCCGGGAGCGGTTCCGGCGCGAGGCGCGGGTCAAGCTCGACTGCCCGCAGGTCGCCGAGGTGTACGACCTGCGCGAGGAGGGCGAGGCCCTGTACCTGATCATGGAGCTGGTGCCCGGCTGCGCGGTGGAGCAGCTCCTGTCGGCCGGGCCGCTGCCGATCGACGAGGCGCTGCGGATCGGCGCCGAGGTGGCGCGGGCCCTGGCGGCGGCGCACAAGGCGCGGATCGTCCACCGCGACATCAAGCCGTCCAACGTCCTGGTGACGCCCGAGGGGCAGGTGAAGGTGGTCGACTTCGGGATCGCCAAGGAGCTGGGCCAGCACCTGACCGCCACCGGACAGGGGATCGGGACCCTCGACTACCTGGCCCCCGAGCAGGCGGCCGACGCCAAGCGCGTCGACCCCGCCGCCGACCTGTACGCCCTGGGGGCCACCCTGTATCACATGCTCGCGGGGCGGCCGCCCTTCGACAGCAAGCGGCCCGACTTCTTCGAGCGCCTGTTCGAGGACCCGCCCCCCTCGCTGCTCAAGCTGCGCCCCGACTGCCCCAAGAAGGTGGCTCGGGTGGTGCGGCGCCTGCTGGAGAAGGACCCCCTCGACCGCGGCGCCAACGCGGCCACCCTGGTCAAGACCCTGGAGCGGCTGCGGGCCGAGCTCGGCGGCTGACGGAGGGGACAGCGAACGCGCGGGAGACGCCCAGCTGGCCGCTGCCCGCCGCGGTTCGCGAGGGGCCCGAGGTCGGGCGCCGCACGGGCTGCGCGGCGCCCGACCTCGGGTCCCTCGCAGGCTGTGAGCTGGCCTCGAGGCGTAGACTGGAGGACGAGGAGCGGAGCAGATGAGCGACGTGGACACTCGAGAGAGCTCCCCTGGCCGGCAGCGCGCGCTGCTCGAGCTGGCGTCGCTACAGGGCGGGGCGTTTCCGGCGACGCTGCGGCAGATCCTGCGGATCGACGCCCAGGCGCTGGGGGTGGAGCGGGTGAGCTTCTGGTGGCTGCGGCGACGATCGCGGGCCCTGGAGTGCGAGCTGTGCTACCTCGCCAGCAAGGACGCCTTCGAGGCCGGCGCCTGCGTGACCGCCCCCGGCTACCTGACGGCGCTCGAGCGGCAGGAGGTGATCGCGGCGGACGACGCCCGCAGCGACGAGCGGACGCGCGAGTTCACCGAGGACTACCTGGTCCCGCTGGGGATCACCTCGATGCTCGACGTCCCGGTGTGGTGGCGAGGGGAGGTGGTCGGCGTGGTGTGCCACGAGCACGTCGGGCCGCCGCGCCGCTGGTCCCCGGCCGACTGCGAGCTCGCCACGGTCGTGGCCCAGGCGGTGACGATCGCCCTGGAGGCCCGTCAGCGCTCCGCGGCCGAGCACGCCGGCTGGCGCGCCGACTTCCTGGCGCGGGCCACCGCCGCCCTGACCGAGACGCTCGACGTGGAGCAGATCCCCGCCCGCCTCGCCCGGCTGGCGGTCCCCGACCTGGCCGAGTGGTGCGCGATCGACACCGAGGAGCAGGGGCGGATCCGCCGCGTCGCCGCGGCGCACGCCGATCCCCGACGCGCCCGCCCGCTGTTGGAGTGGGCCGAGCAGCGGGGGGCGCTCCCGGCCCGGCTCCAGCCGGCGGCTACCGTGCTGGAGACCGGGACGCCGATCTTCATTCCCAGCGCCACTCGCCAGCGGCTGCGCGCGCTCACCTGCACGCAGGAGACGGAGTTCCTCATCGAGCAGGGGACGCGCAGCCTCCTGGCGGTCCCGCTGATCGCACGCGGCCGACGGCTGGGGGCGCTGACCCTCGGTTCGGGGCGCGCCCGCCGCTCCTTCCACCGCAAGGACCTGGAGCTGGTCCAGGCGCTGGCGGACCGGGCGGCGATCGCCCTGGAGAACGGCCGGCTGCTGCGCGAGACCCAGCGGGCGGTCGCCGCCCGCGACGAGTTCATCGCCGTCGCCTCCCACGAGCTGTCGACGCCGATCATGTCGCTGAAGCTGGCCGTCCAGGCCCTCGAGGGCGAACGGTTGACCCTCTCGCCCGAGGCGGCGGCCCGGGCCGCCGCGGTCGCCCGCCGCCAAGTCGACCGCATCGAGCAGCTGGTCGGCGAGCTGCTCAACGTCACCCGGATCCGCGCCGGACGCCTCCCCCTCCAGCTCGAGCAGGTCGAGCTCGGCGCGGTGGTGCGGGAGGTGGCGGCGCGCCTGGCGCCGGTCGTGGAGTCGGTGGGCTCCCGGCTCACGATCGACTGCCCCAGGCCCGTGCTCGGGCGCTGGGATCGCAGCCGGCTGGAGCAGGTCGTCACGAACCTCCTCACCAACGCGCTCAAGTTCGGCGGCGGCGCCCCGGTGGACGTCCTGGTCGATGCCGATGCCGAGCGGGCGCGCCTCGCGGTGCGCGACCACGGCCCCGGGGTCCAGCCGGAGCAGCTATCGCTCCTGTTCGAGCCCTACCACCAGGAGAGGCCGACCCCGCAGGGGGGGCTGGGCCTGGGCCTGTTCATCGTCCGCGGCATCGTCGAGGCGCTGGGGGGGACGGCCACGGCCGAGAGCCGAGTCGGGGAGGGGGCGACCTTCCGGGTGGAGCTGCCCCTCGCCCCCAGCGGGCGGCAGGCCGCGTGAGGAAGGTCGACGGCCCCGCGCGGTCCGTCCTGGTGGTCGACGACGACCCGGACATCCTCGAGGCGGTGAGCCTGGTCCTCGAGAGCGTCGGGATCCCGGTCGAGGTCGCCCGCGACGGCGCCGCGGCGCTCGACCGGCTCCAGGCCGGGCTCCGGCCGGCCGTGATCCTGCTCGACCACGCCATGCCGCGCATGGGCGCCCCCGAGTTCCGCGTCCGGCAGCTGCAGGACCCTGCCCTGGCGGAGCTCCCCGTGGTGCTCATGACCGGCGACGGCGAGGCGCAGGAGAAGGGGGAGCGCTTGAAGGCCGACCTCCCCCTGCGCAAGCCGGTCGACGTCGACCTGCTCCTCGAGACGGTCGGCCGCTACGTCACGCCCGGGACCTAGACCGCCTTCTCCACCCGCCACAGCGCGTCGCAGAACCGGTGGCCGTCGTCCCAGAACCGGCGCACGATCGTGAAGCCGGTCTCCGCCGCCATGCGGGTGACGTCCTCGTCCAGGTACTTGAACGAGTACTCGGTGAGGATCGGCTCGAAGGGGGCGAACTCGAAGTCGC
This sequence comes from Planctomycetota bacterium, assembly GCA_041690735.1. GTDB lineage: Bacteria > Planctomycetota > J058 > J058 > J058 > JAWLGW01. The sequence goes on along the minus strand of JAWLGW010000156.1, from coordinate 5,764 downwards.
GCTGGAGCGCCTCGATCCGCACCGTCTGCCGGGCGAGGGACATGAGGTAGCTCTCCATGGCCCCGCTGAACACGTTGTAGGTGCCGAAGTGAGAGAACCGCTCCAGGTCGAAGTCGGCGCCCAGCTCGTCGTTGATCCGGCGCAGCAGGTTGAGGTTGAAGGCCTTGGTCGTGCCGGCCGCGTCGTTGTAGGCGGCGAGGAGGGTGTCGATGTCCTTCTTGAGGTCGAAGCCGAGCAGCACCAGGTCGCCCGGCTCGAGGGCGTGCCACAGGCGGCGCAGGAACTGGCGGGCGCGGCGGGTGTCGAAGTTGCCGATGTTCGAGCCCAGGAACAGGGTCAGCTTGCGCCGGCCGCTCCCCTCGCGCGCCAGCCAGTCGAGGCCGGTCATGTAGTCGGACACCAGGCCGTCCACCGGCACGTCGGGGAACCGCTGGCGCGACATGGAGACCAGGCCCTCCATGGCGCTCTCGGACACGTCGATGGGGACGAAGGTCACCTCGGCCCCCGAGCGCTGCAGTCGATCGAGGAGGAGCGAGGTCTTGCGGCCGTCGCCCGCCCCGAGGTCGACCAGGTCGAAGGCCTGCCCGTGCACCTCGGCCAGGATCTCCGCGCCGTGGTGCTCGAGCACCTCGTGCTCGGCGCGGGTCAGGTAGTACTCGGGCTGCTCGCAGATCTCCTCGAACAGCCGGCTTCCCTCGGCGTCGTAGAACCACCGCGATGAGAGCCGCTTGGGCCGCTCCGTCAGCCCCACCAGGACGTCGACCGCGAACTCGCGCGCCGGGTCCGGCTGCGCGATCGCCTCGAGGACGCGGTAGCCGGTCATGGGTCTCCTCCTCGCGGGTCACTATAGGAGGCCGGCGCGGATCGCGGGGTCGGGTAGGATCCTCCCCGTGCAGCTCCACACGACCGCCGACGCGCTCCTCTCCCAGATCGACGCGCAGCTCGCCGCGAGCGGCCTCCCGCCGGGGGCCTGGGTCGCGACCGACGCCGACGGGACCCTGTGGTCGGCCGACGTGGCCGACGCGGCCTGGGGGCGCGTGCTGCGGGAGCGGCGCCTGCGTCCGCAGGGCGCGGCGGCGATCACCCGGGCCGCTCACAGGGCAGGGGTGCCCACGACGGGGGAGGGGTACGCCGACGCGGAGGCCTTGTACGGGGCCTACATGGCGGGCGACGTGGGCGACCCCCCGCTGATCGAGGCCATGACCGCCTGCTACGCCGGCTGGAGCGACGGAGAGGCGCGGGCCTTCGCCGACGCCCTGGCCGTCGACCTCCTCGGCGAGACCTACGAGACGACGGCGCCGTTGCTGCGGGGGCTCGCCGAGCGCGGCCTACGGCTGGCGGTGGTCTCGGGGTCCCCGGGCCACCTGATCGAGGCCCTCCTGCGGGCGCTGGAGGTCGACCCGCTGCCCCCGGTGCACGGGACCGGCGTGCTGCCCGACGGCGGTGTGTGGGGCGACCGGCTGCGCGAGCCGATCACCTGGGAGGCGGGCAAGGTGGAGGCGCTGCGGCAGGCGACCGGCGACGCGCCGATCGCGGTCGCCTTCGGCGACAGCTACGGCGATCTGGCGCTGCTGGAGGCGGCTCGGGCCCTGCGGGTGCTGGTCCACCCGCGCCCGGGTTTGCTGCGGCGAGGCCGCGAGGCGCACGGGGCGGGCGACGGGGCCTGGTGCGTCCTCTCGCCGTCCCGGACCTTGAGCGGGCGCGAGGTGGCGCCTCCCGACAGCGACCGGGTGATCTAGCGCGCGCGCTGCTCGCGGCGGCGGGCGGTGACCTGAACCTCGACGCACAGGCCGGGCAGGGCGGCGCCGAGGCTGCGGTTGAACCGGTACCACCAGTGGTGGTCCTCGAGGGGCGCCAGCAGGCCGCCCGACATGAACCGGTAGCCGCGCAGTTGGACGTCGTCGAACCAGCCCGAGGCCTTGATCCGGCGCGCGATCGAGCCGGCGGTGAAGGTCTGGATGTGCCCCTCGACCTTGTTGAACAGCGCCTCTCGCAGCTTGACGGCGGCGGGGCGCAGGTGGCTGACGATCGGGGGGAAGGTCGGCACCCCGATCACGGCCAGGCCGCCGGGGCGCAGCACCCGGCCGATCTCGTCGATCGTGCGCTCGGGGTGACGCAGGTGCTCGAGCAGCTGCTCGGAGACGGCGACGTCGAACTGGGCGTCGTCGAACGGCAGCCGCTCCTCGGCGTCGCCCTGGTGGAGGGTCCAGTCCTCCTTGCGGTACACGCTGTCGAGCCGATCGGGGCTGATGTCGACCGCGTGCAGCGCGAGCCGCTGATCGACCCCCAGCCGCTCGTAGTAGCGCAGCGCGCGCCCCGAGCCGACCCCGATCTCGAGGTACTCCAGCGGGCGCTCCTCGCCGCGGGCCTCCACGTAGGCCTGCAGGATCTCGGCCAGGGCCTGGTAGCGGGCCAAGCGCAGGCGGAAGCGGCGGTTGGAGGGCTCGACGCCGAAGGCGACCTTGGTCTTCTTTCCCATGCGCGCGCATGACACCACAGCATCGCCCTGCCGGAAAGGGGCTGCGGGCCGGCAGCGAGGGCGCGGCTGGCGTAGCATGCAGCCGAGGGGAGGGCGCGTGAAGAGCGTGGCGTGCGGTAGCTGTGAGGCGGTCCTGCCCGAGCAGGCGCGCTACTGTCTGTCCTGCGGGCAGTCGCTGGGGGGCGCGCCGCCCCGCCGGCGGCGCCTGGAGGCGCGCAGCGACCGGCCGGGGCCGGCGCGTCCGCCCGAGGGGGCGCCGGCGGGCGCGAGCTCATCGCGCAAGCTGCTGGTGGCGCTGGCGGTCATGGCCGGCGCGCTGGTGGTGCTGGCAGGCTTCGGGGTGGGTGCCTGGTTCCTGGTGCCGGTCGGCCACGTGATCCGGGCCGAAGCGCGCGCCTCCGAGCTGCGGGCCCAGGGGGACCCCCAGGGGGTGGCCTGGGCGGAGCTGCAGAAGGCGACCCTGCTCCAGGCCTCCCCCTTCCCGGGCGAGGCGGCGCGCGAGCTCGACTCGGCCGCCTGGGACGTGCACCCCGACAACGCGGGCGCGGGGAAGGGCTCGCGCAAGATGGCCGCGGTCCTGTACGAGGGCGCGGCGCGCAGTTGGGGGGCGACGGGGGACGTGGCCGAGCAGGCGGGCTCGCTGGAGGAGGCGGCCGACTGCCTGCGCCCCGACAACGATCAGCCCGCCGAGGCCTGGGAGCGGGCGGCGGCGCTCCTGGGCCAGGCGGCCAGCCTGTACGGGCAGGTCGGCGACCGGGAGGGGCAGGCGCGGGCCCTCGGTCAGCAAGCCCTGTGCACGCGGCCGGACGTGAACGAAGACGGCGGCTCCTGGCGGGAGGCGGCCCGGCTGTATGGGGAGGCGGCCGCCTTGTGGCAGCAGCAGCGCTCGCGCGCCGAGGCCGCCCGCAGCCTCGACGCGCAGGCTTACTGCCTGCTGCCGAGCAACGACGCGGTGGCGGGCTCCTGGACGGAGGCCGCCCGGGCCTACGGCGCCGCGGCGGGACTGTGGGCGCTGGAGGGGGAGCTCGACGAGCAGGCCGGCTCGCTCCGCTGCGAGGCGGACTGCCTGTGGCCCGACCGGACCCCCGGCGAGACCTGGGCGCAGGTCGCGGCTCGCTATCAGGCGGCCGCCGCCCTGTACGAGAGCGCGGGCGAGGCGAGCGCGCAGGCCTGGGCGCTGTGGCTGGCGGCGGAGTGCCGCGAGCCCACGCGCGACCGGGAGGGCGGCAGCTGGGCGGACGCGTCGCGGCTGTACCGCCTCGCGGCCGACGGCTACGCGCAGGCGAGCGAGTGGCGGGACGCCGCGGAGGCCCTGCGGCGGGAGGCGCGCTGCCGCGCTCCCGAAGCGGATCCGGCGGGCGGCTCCTGGGCGGCGGCCGCCGTCGTGTACGGCCGGGCCGCGGACCACGCCCGGCAGGCGCAGGCCCCGCGGCTCCTCGGCCGGTGCCTGTACGACGCCGCGCGCTGCGCCCGGTCCGACCTGGCCGGCGAGGAGGGGAGCTGGGCGCAGGCGGCCGCCACGTACCGCGCGGCGGCGGCCGCCTTCGAGGAGGCCGAGGCCGGGGCCTGGCTGGGGGACGCCCTGGACGCCGAGGCGTTCTGCCTGCGACCCGACAACGATCCTCGCGGGAGCTGGGCCGAGGCGGCGGAGCGGTACGGGCGGGCCGCCGAGGTCTGGGAGGGGGAGGGCGGCTTCCCCAGCCAGGTGGCCGGCGCCCGGGCCCGCGAGGCCGAGTGCCTCCTGGCTGCGGGCGACCGCGCCGGCGCGGAGCGGGCGCTCGAGGCGGCCCGGGCGGCGGCGCGGCGGCCCGGCGCCGAGAAGTGGCTGCCGGAGGTGGCCCGGCTGCGGGGTCACCTCCAGGGCGAATAGCCGCCGCAGGTCGCTCAGCGCTCACCGGACGATGAGGAGCGGCGCCGGCGCGGCCCGCAACACGAGCTCCGTCACGCTGCCGAGCACCCAGCGGGCAAGGCCCGCGCGACCGTGGGTGGTCATGGCGATCAGCGTCGCGGACGTCGCCTCGGCGGTCTCGACGATCCGTTTGGCAGGCCGCCCGGGCTCGACCACGACCCGCGCGTCGAGCCCGAGGTTGCGGGCCCGCGCCGCCGCCGTCTCGGCCGCGGCCTGC
>JAWLGW010000156.1:0-1149 GCA_041690735.1 Planctomycetota bacterium | reverse complement strand
TCCCGCTGCCTGGCGACCAACTCCGCGAACCACGGGTCCCCAGGGGCCTGCCAGTGCTCCGCCGCCGCGGTCACCTCCACGACGCTCAGGAGCGTGAGCGCCACCGGGCCGCTCGCCAGGAGCGCGAGCGTGTCGAGCACGCGCAGGGACCGCTCAGAGCCGTCGAAGGGGAGCACCACGCGCTCCAACAGGGGGGCCGGCTGCTCCTCCGCGGGGTCGGGCTCCTCGGCCCGATAGGCGAGCACCGGGAGCTCGCTGCGCCGGATCACGCTCTCGGCGACGCTGCCCAGCACTAGCCGGTCGAGCCCGGATCGCCCGTGGGTGGTGAGCGCGATCAGGTTCGCGCCCACGTCTCGCGCCGCCTCGAGGATCGCATCGTCGGCGCGACCGTCGCGTACGACGCGAATGCAGCGGGTCCCGGGCGAGCGGCGTCGGGCCGCCTCCTCGGCGGCGGCGAAGCTCCGCTGCACGACGCCCGGCTCGAGCGGCGACAGCGGGTCGGTCGCGTGCAGGAGGTAGAGGGTCTGGGGGCTCGCTCCGCACAGGAGCCTGGGCAGGACGCCCTGCGACAGCTCCGACCCGTCGAGCGGGACGAGCACGGCGAAGGCCACGGCACACCTCGAGCAGGCTGGTGAGTGTTGTGTCTACGTGATCCTACAATCGAAGTGTCGTCAGGCGCTCCCGAGGTCACTGCCCGTGGGCGTGAGCCGTCGCCTTCGATCCGGGCTGGGGTGAGACATGATCGGAGCCGAGCTCCTCCAGACGCTCGGGCTCATGGTGGTGTTCGCGGCAGGGGCGAGCGCCGTCCTCAGCGTGGTGCGCGTGCCGCCGCTGGTGGCCTACCTCGTGGCCGGGCTGGTCCTGGGGCCGGCGCTGGGCTGGGTGACGCCGGACGCCATGCTCGAGTTGGCGGCCGAGCTCGGCACCTCCCTGCTCCTGTTCCTGGTGGGCCTGGAGCTGACCTTCGCCCGGGTCCGGGACGTGGGCAAGGTGGCGGTGGTCGCGGGCGTGGGCCAGGTCGTGTTCACGGCGGGCGGCGGGACGCTGCTCGCGCTCCTCCTGGGCTTCTCGCTCCTCGAGGCGAGCCTCCTGGCCACCGCGCTCACGTTCAGCAGCACCGTCGTCGTCGTCAAGCTGCTCGACCACAAG
>JAWLGW010000155.1:0-9585 GCA_041690735.1 Planctomycetota bacterium | reverse complement strand
GCCCGTGCCCGTGCCCGTGCCCGAAACTCTGCGGGCACGGGCACGGGCACGGGCACGGGCACGCAAGAGAGGCAAGCTCCTCCCTATCAAGACAGCCGCGGGGGGGGCGAAGCCCCCCCGCGAACCACACGGACGCTCTCCCGCATCCCCGGCTCTCGACGTAAACTGTGCCCTGCGAGGGAGGGACGAGGCGCCCCGCGGAGCCGCCGTTGGCCACCAATTACGACATTCGGTTCCTGCGCCTCATGGTCCGGCACGGCGCCGCCGAGCGACCGCAAGCGCTGCGCTGCCTCGAGGCGATCGAGGTGGCGACGCAGCGGGGACAGCCCCTCAACGCCGCGCAAGCGGTGCTGCAGCTGGGGCTCCTCGGCCGCGCCGAGGCGGAGCGGATCCACCACGCCGTCAGCCGTGAGCTCGAGCTGAGCGGCGAGCTGCTCGTCCCCGTGGACCACGCGGCGGCCCGCCGCGATGTGTCGGGCGAGGGCGAGGTGATCGCGGACACGCCCGACCCCGACGCGCCTCCCCCGCCTCCGCCGCCGCGGCCACCGGAGCCGGCCTCCGGCTTCTTCGACCTCGCCCAGGGCGGCGAAGGGCTCGACGACTTCGAGCTCGGTCCGCTCCTCGCCCACGGGGCGGCCGGCTCGAGCTACGTCGGCCGGCGCAAGTCGGACGGCGCGGCCGTGGTGGTCAAGACGCTGTCGCGCAGGTTCGCCGATCACCCCGCCCTCCACGACCAGGTGGTGCGCGAGCTGCAGGCCTGGGACCGCTTCCGCCACGAACGGGTCGCGGCCACCCTCGCCGTCGGCCGCTCCCACGGCCACTCGGTGGTGGTGTTCGAGCGGGCGCCAGGCCAGCCGCTGGAGAGCCTGCTCGACGCCCACGGCCCGCTGCCCACCCGCCAAGCGGTCGAGATCATGAACGACGTGGTGGAGGCGGTCGCGGCCGCCCACGCCGAGGGGCTGGTCGTCGGGGACATCCGCGCCCGCAAGATCTACTTCGACGGCCAGCGGGCGCGCCTCACCGACCTCGGACTGGCGCGCGCCTCCTGCCTCGCCCAGGGGTTCGGTCAGTACGGCCTGCCGTTCGGCCACCCCTCCTACCTCGCGCCCGAAGTGCTGCAGGAGGACCTGCGCCTGCCCACGGCCGCGGCCGACCTGTACGCCCTGGGCATCCTGTTCTACGAGCTGCTGTGCGGACACGTCCCCTTCGAGGGCGACGTCCCCGAGGTGCTCGAGCAACACCTCGACGCCCCGCTGCCGCCGCCCCCCGAGGCCGTGACCTTCAGCACCGCGACCGCCGGGGTGATCCTGCGGCTGACCGCCAAGACCGAGGACCTGCGGGTCGCCGACGCCGACGCCTTGTTGCGGGCCCTGCGCCGCCTCCGAGTCGGCAAGCCGTTCCGCCTGCTGAGCCTCCAGAGCGGCGAGGGGCCGGTGGAGGCGGTCACCCGCGACGCCTGGGAGGGCGCCACCGAGCAGGAGAGCGCCTCACCCCAGTGGACCGAGACCCGCATCCAGAAGGCGCCCCTCGTCGGCCCCTCCGACCTCGCGCCGGTGGCCGCGACCGCGCCCACCGGGCCGGTCACCGCGCGCCTGCCCAAGGAGCTGATCGCGCAGCTGCGGGCCGAGGAGGAGGCCGGCGAGGTCGACCCCAGCGCCGCCCCGCCGTCGGCCGACGAGGCGCGGGTCGAGGTCGGTCGCAAGCTCGGCCGGGGGCCCATCGGCGCCAGCTACGAGGGGCGGGTCAAGGGGCACGAGGGGCCGGTGTGCGTCAAGGTGGTGTCCCGCAAGTTCGCGCACCACGCCGAGCTGCTGGAGCGGATCCTCGGACAGCTGCGGGCCGCCAAGCAGGTGGCGCACCCCAACGTGGTGTGCGTCCTCGACGTCCTCAACGCCTCAGGGCGTGACGTGGTGATCGCCGAGCGGGTGCAGGGGCGCAGCCTCCGCGCGCTGCTGGAGGCGGAGGGGCCGCGGCCCCTCCGCCAGGCGACCGCCCTGATCAGCGACGTCGGGGCGGCCCTCGAGGCGGCGCACGCCCAGGGCATCTTCCACGGCGACGTGCGGCCCGAGAAGGTGTTCCTCGACGAGGAGGGCGACATCGCGCGGCTGGCCGACTTCGGCCACGCCGAGGCGAGCTGCCTGGGGGCGGGCTTCGGCAAGGACGGCCTCTCCTTCGGCCACCCGGCCTACCTCGCCCCCGAGGTCGTGCAGGAGCGGCGGCGCGAGCCGGACGCGCGCACCGACATCTACGCCCTCGGCTGCCTGTACTACGAGCTGCTGTGCGGGAAGCCGCCCTTCACCGGGGCCACCACCAAGGACCTGCTGCTGGCGCACCTCAGGGAGCGCCTCCCCCCGCCCCCCGACGAAGTGGCGATCCCGCAGCGAACCGCCGACGCCCTCCTGCGCATGACCGCCAAGGACCCGGCCCGCCGGTTCGCGTCCATCGCCGAGCTGCGCGCCGCCCTGCGCGAGAGCCTGGAGGTCTCCGCCAGCGGGGAGGGGCCCACGCTCGACGCCATCTCCGCCCTCTCGGTGGAGGAGTTCGACCCCATGGCGAGCGCCGAGGACGTGTCGCCCGAGATGTGGGGCATGCAGTCGCAGGTCGTGGCCCGCCCGGCAGAGGGCTGGGCCAAGGACCGCATCAAGCAGGCGAAGAAGGAGGGCCCCACCTCCTGGGTGCCGGGGGCGAAGGCGACCCAGGACACCATGGGGGCGCTGTACGCCCAGATCCGCGAGGCGTCGGGCGAGCACGAGGCGCCCAGGCCGCGGGCGCGCGCCAAGGCGGACCGGGGCGACGGCCCGGCCGGCTTCCGCGCCACGCCGGGGCAGCTGGCGGCGACCGGGGGCGCCCTGGTCGGCGTGCTGGTCATCATGATCGTCCTCGTCGTCGTCAACGCGGGCCAGGAGCCCAAGCCGGTCGTCCCGCCCCCCAGCATCGTGCAGCCGCCCCCGGCTCCAGGGCCCTCGCCCGAGGAGGTGGCGGCGCAGGAGGAGCGGCGGCTGGCGGTCGAGCGCGCGGTCCAGGAGTACGAGCGGGACGTGCGCGACCTGCTGCGGGGCGAGCGGTTCGGTGAGGCCCTCGAGCGCGACGAGCGCCTGCCTGGCGACCTCCGCCTCGACCCGGCCCTGCGGGACGCCGTGCGCCGGCTGGAGGGCGAGGTCCACCAGGCGGCTGCGGAGCGCTTCCGCCGCGAGCAGGCGGGCGTGGAGGACCTGTTGGCCCGCGGCGAGCTCGACCCGGCGGCGCAGCGGGTCGACGCCATCGCCGCCTGGGCCGTCGACGAGGCGGCGGTGCAGCAGCTGCGCGGGCGCGTCGAGGCGGTCCGCGAGGCGAAGACGGCGGCGGTGCGCGCCCTCGCGATCGAGGGGCCCTTCGACGCGGCCGCCACCCGCGCCCGGCTCGCCACCCGCCTGCGCGGCTGGTCGCGCAACGGGCGCCTGTACCCCGGCGGCGGCGCCACGCTGCACTATCGCCGCGGCGACGCGACCCTGGGGGCCGACCTGGTGGCCTTCACCGGCGAGGTCGGCAGCTACGGCCCCACCCCGGCCGGCGGCGTGCGCGGCGTCCACCTCAAGGCCGGCAGCAAGCCGCTGGTGGCGGCGATCGACCTGCCCTTCGACCACGTGATCGAGGTCCGGATCGAGCTGGTGGTGGCCGCGCCCCCCGGGGACGAGGCCACCGTCGCCCTCCTGGCTGGGCTCGATCCGCGCCGTCCCGACGGACGCGGCGTCAGCTGGGGCCTGATCCCGGTGCAGCGGGGACCGAGCGGCGTGCGGCCCATCCTTACGGTGCCCTTCCCCCACATCTCGCCCCGCCGGCTCATCGAGACCAGCTTCCGCGTCACCCCCGGCCGCGGCGGTCGCGCGACCCTGGTCGGCTCCCTGCGCAGCGCCGGTGAGCGGCAGCACACGCCCAAGCCGGCGCCGATCTCCCTGCGGGACCTGCGCGGTCGCGTGGGCCTGTTCGTCCAGGATGCCGAGTGCTGGGTGACCGAGCTCGAGGTCCAGGGGCTCGTCGATCCCAAGGGGCTGGAGTAGCGAGGGGTTGCCTCCTGGCCCGCGCTCTCCCTTCCGTTTCAGGTCCGCCCCGGGGCGCGTGTCCGGCCGGCGTCGACGCGGTATCCTGGGCCGCGGTAAGGGCTTGTTCTTTTCGTCCCCCCGCGCCAGGCACGTGGTTTGAAGCGCGTCATGAGCGAAGGAAGGACCCGGGAGGGAGACCCAGGGCGCGCGCCCTGCGGCGGAGCGGCTGCGTGGCCGCTGCTCCGCTCCCTAAGCTCTACCGCGGGCAAGAATTACTGCAACACGACCGCCCCAGCGACGGTCCTTCACGTTGAAGGAGCTCCCTCGCCGTCGGCCGAGCCGACGCGAGGGGGCGCAGCGAGGGAGCACGAGGCATGAGGGAGCTGCGTCAGCGCGCTCACCGGGCCGACCGGGAGCGCGGCTCGATCCTACTGTTCTCGGTCGCGATCTTGGGCCTGTTGGCGCTGTTCTCGGTGGTGTTCGCGCGGCTGATGAGCCTCGAGCGGCGCGCCTCCGCGTACTACGCCGACCGGGTGCGAGCGAAGCTCGCCGCCCGGGCAGGCATCGAGCGCGCCGTCGTGAACCTCCAGGCCGCGGCGGCGCGACGCCACTGGAGCGCACCCTGGACGGGGCCCTGGGATGTTGGCGGCGACCGGTGGGGCTATCGCTTGATCCCCCCCGGCGGGCTCGGGCAGCGCCCCCTCGACCTGCACACCACCACCCGCCCCTCGTACTGGATGGCGGACCCCAAGGGGAGGACCCGCCTGGGCGAGACGCTCACCTACTCGGGCGACCTCGGCGAGCCCTACGCCGGCAGCCTCCTGATCTACCGCCTCAAGATCCTCGACGCCGCCAGCATGGTGAACCTCAACCAGCCCGACGGGGCGGCCGCGCGCCGGATGCTGGAGACCCTGATCCGTACCGCCCTGCCCGCCCGCGCCAGCGACGCCGCGAACATCGCTCGGAAGGTGATCCGCTCCAAGCGCCAGCAGCCCAAGCGGTTCAGCAGCAAGCCGCAGGTGGGCAAGGCGCTGATGGAGGCGGGCCTCACCGAGGCCGAGTGGCTCCACGTGCTGCGGGACCTGGTGACGGTCCACTCGTGGGAGGACCCCACGGTGGTGCGGCCCTGGAACCTCAACACCCACGAGGCGCCCGATCCGCCCAGCGACCCGGTGTTCAAGCCCCTGCAGCGCCTCACGACCATGCCCCGGGCGCCGATCAACATCAACACGGCGCGGGAGCCCGTGCTGGTGGCGCTGTTCTCGGGCGCCCGCGCCCGCACGCGCTACGGCGAGTTCGCCCTCGACCACGACACCGCCGTCAAGCTGGCCAAGGCGATCATCGCGCGCCGCGGCGGCCCCAAGCAGCCCACGGCGGGCAGCGGCGGGACGACCACGATCAGCGAGAGCGCGGGCTCGGCGTACCGGCCCTTCCGCACCTGGTTCGAGTTCGAGACCTTCGTCGACGAGCTCGCCGACGACGTGTTCGCCACCTGCCCCGCCGCGCTGACGCCCCTGGCGCAGCGCTTCCCCAGCGGCTCGCCCGACACCTGGCCCTGGCCCGAGAAGCTCGAGTTCGCCCCGCCCGGCGGCTTCATCGCGCAGCTCCAGAGCCTCCACAAGGTCGGCCACCGCGACCTGGTCAAGGCGATCTGCAACCCGAACACCATGGTCAACAAGTTCGGCCACATGCCGAACCATGGCGGCTGGCGCAGCCCGTCCTCCGACTTCGCCGACGCGGTGCCCCGCCTGGTCGACAAGACCGACCTGATCTCCATGACCACCGAGGCCTGCTTCGACTCGATGGGCGTGTACGAGATCACCTCGGCCGGCATGATCCTGATCGAGGACGAGCGCACCGGCAGCGAGCTGGAGGTGCTCGCAGCCCACACCGACCAGATGATCGTGCAGGTCTACCGGCCCCTGCGCCTCACCACGCAGCAGGACTTCGAGCGCCACCGGGCGGTCATGATCGCGGGCAACTTCATCGAGGCGCCGGAGGCGATCGAGGTGGGCGGTCAGCGGGCCGGGCTCATGCTCACCGAGCCGAGCTTCAAGCGGTCGCTCAACCAGCTCGCCTTCTTCGAGGGGAGCGACTCCACCGACTACAACGGCAACCCCATGCCGGTGCCCGGCTGGCCGGGCATGGTCTCGTGGCCGCAGTACTCCCTCGACCGCGACGGGACCCGGGCCGAGCTGCCGCCCAAGGACTTCTACCCCATGGCCGACTGGGACGGCCACCTGACGCTCTCGAACATGATCACGGTGCGCACCGGCGACTCGGACTTCATCGCCGGGTTCGCCCGCGGACGGCTCGACGCGTTCAAGGCGCGGGCCTGGTGGGAGCCGCGAGACATCGAACCCGACTCCCGGCGCAAGCTCGACCCGGTGGCCGGGGCCGCGCCCCCCCCCCCCTTCCCGCCCGGCCAGGAGATCGAGCCGCTCCCCGCCGGGTACCTCAGCGAGCTCGGGCGCCTGACCCGCCCCCTGAGCGGTCACCCCCCCGACCTCGACCCGCCGTTCCAGGACCCGCGCTCGCGCTCCCCGCGGGTGCGCAACGCCGTCAACCCCGCGGAGGCCTCGGTCCTGGGTGAGGCGATCACCGATGCCACCACGGGCAGCGGAGGCACGACCACCGGCGGCGTGGCCAGCTCGACGCGCGGCGGGGCCATGTTCACCCGCGGCTCGCAGCTGCTCAACACCGGCGTCCTGATCGCCCCCGACCGGGTCGACGACAGCGGTGAGCCCCGCTTCCTGGCCTACGACGGCGACAACATCGACCTGGTCCGCGGCACCACGATCCGCTTCTGGGTGCAGCCCCTGCGCGACCCCTTCGCGCAGGAGGTCGAGGTGCTGCTGTCCTTCATGGGGAGCAACGGCGCCAAAGAGGGCAACGCCTACGGCAAGAAGCGCGAGGCGGGCTTCCGGGTGATCAAGGAGGTCCTCAACAATGAGGTCTACATCACCCTCGAGGCGCTGGGGACCGACGGCTACCACGGCGCCGCCCCCGACTGGGCCAGCGAGCTGACCCTCGCCAACACCAGCCGCGTCCGCGTCAAGGTCACCCCCGACGCCAACAACCCCAAGAACGACCCGACCCAGCCCCAGTGGATCCCGGGGACCTGGCACTGGGTGGTGGTCAACCTGGGCCTCGGCTTCCGGGGGATCGACGCCGACGAGGCCCGGGGGTTCCACCAGTTCGCCACCCTGCAGGTGGACAAGGCCCCGGTGTCGCCACCCCTCGCCTTCCGGGGCGACGACTGGGGCAAGTCGCCGGTGATCGCCCGCGAGTTCGGCGAGCTGTACGGCCACGTGTTCAACGAGCTGTCGACATCGATCGAGCCGATCAACGCCACCTCGGCCCTGCGGGACTTCTCCAACCCGGCGGTGGAGCCCCTCCCCGAGGACCAGAAGAAGATCCAGCGCTTCTGGTTCCGGCCGCGGGTCCTGGGCGACTACTACCACTGCCAGAGCGAGAGCCCCGCGGCCGCGGCGCGCCCGTCCGAGGCCTCCGGGCCCGTCAAGCCTCCCTACCGTCACTCCGACTTCGGCGAGGGCGTGGTGGTGGTCCGCAAGACCCGGGAGTACGGCAAGCCGCCGAGCTACCCCCCGCTCGACACGCCCGACGACGCGGAGTACCCGGGGGCGATCACCCGCTCGGGGAGCGACGTCTACTGGTTTCCCTTCGTCCCCAGCGGCACCGCCGGGACCTACGTCCCCGTCGTCCCGCCGTACCCCGTCGAGCCCCACCCGGTGCTGAGCTTCAACCGCCAGCTCAAGCTGCGCTTCTACCTCAAGGACGGGAGCGATCTGGCGCCCTTCGCGACCCCCTACTGGAACACGCCCGAGCTGCCCATGCGGATCGCCAGCGAGGACAACCCGTCGTACGTCGACGTGTACGGCATCGAGACCCGGGCTCAGGGCGTCAAGAAGGGGCAGTGGTACGCCCTGTGGCCCAGCATGAAGCACGAGGTGTACGGGCCCGACCCCAAGCACGAGGGCGACCTGCCGCGGGGGGTGCGGGACAGCGACCCCAAGCCGTACTTCCTCTACTCCAAGGGCTACCCGGGCGGGGAGGAGTGGCACATCAGCGTGGTCGCCGAGTGGGACGAGGCGCACTACACCGCCGGCTCTCCCTACGGGAACCACATCGACGGCGGCACCAAGCTGACGATCAACGGGGTGGAGACCGTCCTCCCGCCCGACCCGCGCGAGTTGCCGAGCGTGGAGATGGCCGAGCCGCGGCCGGCGGAGTATCAACCCAACGGGGAAGGCCTGCCGTACAGCGTCCACAACTCGGGGCAGACGACCAAGGGCGCCGGCACCAAGGCCCAGCTCGGCGACGGCCAGTCCGTGTACATGTCGAGCGCCTACTGGGAGAACCCCCAGAACAACCGCCGCTCCTTCATTCGCACCAAGCGCGGCCTCGAGGACGGCGCCATCGGCGTGTCGCTCAAGCCGATCCCCCTGGACCTGCTCGACGACGACTGCCACGGGTGCGAGGACTGCGACGTGGACGGGCCGGTGTTCATCGGCGGCGAGCCCCATTACGAAGGCGACGGCTACGCCGACAACTACCTGAGCGTGGACGGCGCGCTGCAGCTGAACCGCGTCAACAAGGACACCATGGCCTACGCCGTGTTCGACAACGTGGTGTTCCTCAACGGGGACCACGCCCGCCGCACCGACTCGGTGGGCTCCACCGACGACACGGCCCTGTTCGAGCCCGGCGGCGAGGGCAGCCTCTCGATCAGCCTGGCCGCCAAGAACTTCGAGGACCGGTTCTACGAGGAGGACCTGGAGGCCTTCTTGATCAACCTGTCCAAGAAGCGCGGCGAGGAGGTCGAGCTCGGCACCGGAGCCGTCTACCACCGCGCCCTCATGGAGCTGCGCAACACCCGCGTCCGCCTGGGCAGCCTCACCTGGACCGCCTACCCCACCTCGTACGACCTCGACTACGAGGTCGGCCTGTGGAAGTTCAGGAACACCTACAACCCCGCCACCGAGCGGTACGCCTACACCTACCTGCGGCGCGACCCGGTCACGGGCCAGCGGATCGACCTGCTGCCCGACCGCGACGCGCCGCACTTCGGCGTGCTCGAGCTGGTGGACGGCCAGCCGGCCGTGAAGTTCCAGAGCGACCCGGCCGCGGGCGTCACCTTCAGCGACCCGGGCGACCCCCCGACCGGGTTCAGCGGGACGCGCGCCTACCTCGACGGGCTGGGAGGGGCCGACCTCGCCGTCGAGCCGCAGGAGCTGTTGATCCTCGGCGTCCGGCTGCGAAACCTGGGGGCGACCGACACCGAGGAGGGCAGCACGCGCGTCGACATCGACCCGTCCGACCCCGAGTACCAGGACCTGCTCACCAACCCCGCCGGGAGCCAGGGGGTGGTGCAGTCCCCGGTGCTCGAGACGCCGATCCTGGAGGACGTGACCCTCAACGTGATCACGGCTCGGCCGGTCATTCTGTATGCGGAGGAGGGGGCCGACGAATGAGCGCCACCCGTCAGCTGCGCGCCCCAGGCTTCAACGCCCCGGTCCTCGTCGCCCTCCTCGCCGCCGGCCTG
>JAWLGW010000154.1:0-9606 GCA_041690735.1 Planctomycetota bacterium | reverse complement strand
CGCCCATCTACTTCCACGTCGGCTGCTACGTGACCAGCGACGACTACCACCCGCGCATGCTGGAGCTGGTGGTGCTCAAGTGCGACCCCGAGGTGACCCGCGAGGAGGTGGAGGCGCTCGCCTCGGCGCTGCCGCCCGAGCCCGAGGAGGACGACGACGTCCCGCCGCTGCTCGCCCGCCTGCTGGCGCTGTTCGACGCGGTCCCGCGCGAGCGCACGGCCGAGGAGGAGGAGGACCCGAACGCGCCGCAGCTGACCGAGAACGAGGTCGAGATTCCCCGCGGGTTCTTCTCCTCGTGATCGACCCCGAGCTGCTGGGGCAGCGCCGGCTCGCCGAGGAGAGCCGCGACGATCCGCTCCTCCTGTACCGGTACCGGGTCGCGGCGGCGCGCGCCGGCGCCCCGCTGCACCTGCTCCCCGGCGATCGCGTGCGGCGCGGCGAGCGGGAGGGGTCGGTGGTGCGGCTGCGGTGGCGCGTCGACGAGCCGCCCGAGGTGGCGGTCAGGTTCGACGCCGCCGGCGTGCCCACCCGCTGCGGCCCCGAGGAGCTCAAGCTGCTCGCGCCCCACCGCCCCGCCACCCTGCTGGGCGAGCAGGAGTTCGAGCGCCGCCTCGAGGAGGACCTGCGCGACCCGCACGCGCCGCCCGCCCTGGAGTCGCTGCACGAGCTGGCCCGGCGCACCAAGGAGGGCGGGATCGAGGTCGCGATCGACCTGTTCGCGAGCGTCGAGGAGGAGCCGCGCTCCGACCTGCGGCGCGCTCTGGTCAAGGTCCTGCGCAGCCGGCCCTTCGGCGAGGTCGAGGTGGCGCTGCGGCAGCGCGCCACCGACCCCGCCGCGCGCCCGCTGATCGAGCTGCCCGCCCTGGCGGCGGCGGCGCCGGGCGAGCGCGAGGCCCAGGAGATCCTGGACCGGTTCGAGGCGATCGAGGACGGCGCCCTGGCCGCGCGGGTGGCCGTGCGGGCGGGCAAGTGTCTGGTCGGCCTGGGCGGCCCCGGGTTCGTCGCGGGCGACGTGCGCCGGCGCGTGGCGGAGCTGAGCCGCACGCACGCCGCTCGCGAGGTGCGGGTGGCGCTGTTCCTGCACTGCGTCCCGGCGCTCCACGACGAGGAGCTGCTCGAGCAGGCCCTCGCCAGCGACGACGCCGAGGTCCGCTCCACCGCCGCCTGCGAGCTGTTGCGGCGCGGCCGGCGAGAGCGCGCCTGGGCCTGGGCTCGCGAGGAGCGAGACCCCGGCGCCCTGGCGCGGGCGCTGAGCGACGCCCCCCGCGGGGTGCCCCTGGACGTGATCGAGCGGCTGCTCGAGGTGGGCAAGCAGGGGCCGCTGGAGGAGGCGGCCCTGCTGCGGCTGGCCGAGGTGGAGCCCGGCGAGGGCGAGCGCGCCGTCGAGCTGCTGGGGCCCTGGCTCGACGAGGGCCGCGAGAGCGGCCTGGGGGCCGCCCTGTGGGCGGCGGGGCTGGCAGGCGCCCTCACCGCCGACCCTGCGGCGGTCGCCGCGCGGGTGCTCCGTCGCCTGGCGCAGCTCGAGCGCCCGGGGCAGGTCGCCCTGGCGGTGGAGGCGCTGGCGCGGCTCGGCCACGCCGCGGCCGGCGAGGCGCTGCAGACCTTCGGCGCGGAGCTCCTCGCGCTGCGCCCGTGGGGCGAAGAGGTGCTCGACGTCGCGGCGCTGCTGGCGGGCGAGCGGATCGACCCCCGCGAGCTGCTGGGGCGCTTCTTGATCGTCGAGCCCGAGGAGCCCACGCGCCGCGCCCGCGCGCTGGAGGCCGCCCGGGTCCTGCAGGAGCGAGGCGAGGAGCGCCACCTGCGCGGCGTGCGGCCGTTCCTCCCCGCGCGCCTGGAGCGGTTCGAGCCGCTGGAGCAGGCGCTCGGCGTTCGCTGAGCCCCCGCAAGCCACACTGACGCCCTCCTCGACGGGGTGGAGACCCCGTGGTCCAATGCCCCCGTACTCGGCCGCAGGCGCTCGCCTGCGGCGTTCGGAGGAGGAGCGCGGGGTGGCGGGCGAGCGGACGGACGTAATCGGAGAGCTGCGCGAGCAGTACGACGAGCTGCGCTCTGCCCTCGACGTCGACGGGCTGCTCGAGGAGCGGCGCTCCCTCGAGACCAAGATGGGCGAGCCCGGCTTCTGGGACGACCAGGAGGCGGCCCAGAAGGTCGTGAGCCAGCTCAAGTCGCTCAAGTCCGAGACCGACGCCTTTCAGTCCGTCTCTCAGAAGCTCGACGACCTCGAGGTGCTCGACGAGCTGGCCGGCAGCTCCGAGGAGAAGGCCGAGGTCGAGCGGGAGCTCGAGGCGGCCCAGGGCGCCCTGCGGGCCCTCGAGCTGCGCACCTACTTCACCGGCGACCACGACGCGCTGAGCGCGTACGTCACGATCCAGGCCGGCGCTGGCGGGATCGACGCCTGCGACTGGGCCGAGATGGTCATGCGCCTGCTCACGCGCTACGCCGAGGGCCTCGGGTTCGACGTCGAGCTGCTGGACGTGATCAAGGAGCCCGCCGCGGGGATCCGCAGCGCGACCCTGCACGTGACGGGGCGCGGCGCCTTCGGGTGGCTCAAGTCCGAGCGCGGCACCCACCGGCTGGTGCGGATCTCGCCCTTCGACGCCCAGAGCCGCCGCCAGACCGCCTTCGCCGCCGTGGACGTCACGCCCGAGTTCGACGACGACATCAACATCGAGGTCAAGGACGGCGACCTCCGCGTCGACACCTACTCGGCGGGCGGCCCCGGCGGCCAGCACGTCAACAAGACCCAGAGCGCCGTCCGCATCACGCACCTCCCCAGCGGGATCGTGGTGCAGTGCCAGAACGAGCGCCACCAGCACGCCAACCGGCGCACCGCCATGCAGATGCTCAAGAACCGCCTGTACCAGCTCGAGCTGGAGAAGCGGCAGGCGGAGGCGTCGAACGACTACGCCAAGAAGTCGAACATGGGGTTCGGCGCCGCCGACCGCATCCGCACCTACACCCTGCAGCCCTTCACCCTGGTCAAGGACACCCGCACCGGTCACGAGGAGACCGACGTGCAGGCGGTCCTCGACGGCGGGATCGAGGGGTTCGTGGAGGCCTACCTGCGGTGGGCCGCCAGCGGCGGCAAGTAGCCGCTCCGCACCAGACCCCAGGAGCCGCGAGCCATGACGCATCCCTACTCCGACGCGATCCTGTCCACCCTGGCCGACGTCGACCCCGAGGTCCGCGACGAGCTGGCGGCGGAGCTGCAGCGGCAGCAGGAGACGATCATCCTGATCGCCTCGGAGAACACGACCTCCCCCGCGGTCATGGCGGCCTCGGGGTCGTGGTTCACCAACAAGTACGCCGAGGGCTACCCCGGGCGGCGCTACTACGGCGGCTGCGCCCACCTGGACGTGTGCGAGCGGCTGGCGCGCGAGCGGGCCAAGGAGCTGTTCGGCGCCGACCACGCCAACGTCCAGCCCCACTCGGGAACTCAGGCCAACCTCGAGGTGTATGGAGCGGTGCTGGAGCCGGGCGACACGATCCTCGCCATGTCGCTCGACCACGGCGGGCATCTCTCGCACGGGCACCCGGTGAACTTCGTGGGCAAGGTGTACACGATCGTCAACTACGGCGTGAGCCAGGGCGAGGAGCGGATCGACCTCGAGGAGGTGGCCCGCCTGGCCCGCGAGCACCGGCCGAAGATGATCGTGTGCGGCGCCAGCGCCTACTCCCGCACCATCGACTTCGAGGGCTTCGCCCGGATCGCCAAGGAGGTTGGGGCCTACCTGCTGGCGGACATCGCGCACATCGCGGGGCTGATCGCCGCCGGGCTGCACCCCAGCCCGGTGCCGCACGCCGACTTCGTGACCACCACCACCCACAAGACCCTGCGGGGCCCGCGCGGCGGGCTGATCCTGTGCAAGAAGGAGCACAAGAAGAAGCTCGACAAGAGCGTGTTCCCCGGGCAGCAGGGCGGTCCGCTGGGCCACGTGATCGCCGCCAAGGCGGTCGCCTTCCGCGAGGCGCAGGGCGAGGCCTTCCGCGCCTACCAGCAGCAGATCGTGGCCACCGCCGAGCGCCTGGCCGAGCGCCTGGCCGAGCGCGGCTACCGGATCGTGTCGGGCGGGACGGACAACCACCTGTTCCTGGTCGACCTGGGCCCGAAGGGCATCACCGGCAAGGAGGCCGAGGAGGCCCTGGACGCGGTGGGGATCACGGTCAACAAGAACATGATCCCCTACGACCCGCGCAAGCCCATGGACCCGAGCGGCATCCGCATCGGGACCCCCACGGTGGCCAGCCGCGGCATGGGCGTCGAGGCCATGGACCGGGTGGCGGACCTGATCGACCGGGCCCTGGCGGCCCGCGGGGACGCGGACGCGCAGGCCAAGGTGCGCGAGGAGGTGCGAGCGCTGTGCGAGGAGCATCCGCTCTGGCGAGAGTGAGCGCGCGCGCGCTCCTGTGGTTGGCGCTGACCTGCGCCGCCGCGGCCACGGGTTGCCCCGATCCGGGCGCAGCCACGTCCACCCCGCCTCCCCCGCCGGGCACCGGTGACCCGGGGGCCGCTCCGGCAGGCTTGGCCGCCGCCCAGACGCGGCCCGAAGCGCCGCCGGAGCCCTCCGCCGACCCGGCGGCGGGCGCCGGGGACCCCCGTCCCAGCGCCGAGTCGCCCCCGTCCGACTCGACCCCCGAGGAGGAGGCCGAGCGCCCCGCGCCGCTGCCCGATCCGTGGGACGTGCCGGAGGGCGACGCCGGGGCGGGAGACGACGCCGCCGCAGAGGACCCGCAGCGCGAGGAGGAGGAGCGGACGCACCGCCTGTGGGAGCAGACCGCCGGCCCGGGCGCCGTGGACAAGTTCCCGGGGATCCGCATCTACATCAACGAGCGGCGGCTGGAGGTGCGCGGCTTGATCTGCCTACGCCGCTGCCCCACCCTCGAGTTCGCGGGCTGCACCAGCCGGGGCAAGACCCACGAGAGCCTGGTGCTGTTCGACTGCGACCCCAAGCAGCTGCACCTCGCCCTGATCATGCTGGGGCTCACGCCGACGCCGCAGGTGACCGAGTTCGGCCAGCAGGTCGCCCTCGACAAGGGCGACAAGGTGGTGATCGAGGTCGCCTGGGAGGCGTCCGCCGCCCCCGACGACCCCACGGCGCCGCCAGCCGTGGACGGCCTGGTGCGCCGGCGCCTGGAGGACCTGATCTACGACCGGCGCACTCGCCTGGCCATGCCGCGGGTGGGGTGGGTGTTCACCGGCTCGCGCATGGTGAAGGTGCCCGCGCCCCCCGACTGGAAGGAGCTGCACGAGGTGTACGCCGCCGCCTACGACGGCAACCTGGTGGCGGTGTACCACGACCCGAACGCGATCCTCGACACCCCGCTGGCGGAGGGGGGCGACGACACGGTGTACGTGCCGTTCACCGAGCGGCTACCCGAGCGGGGCACCGAGATCGTCATTCACCTGCGCCCCTGGGCCGCCGACGACGGCCCCTCCGGCGGCGGGGAGGCGCCTGCGTCGGACGAGCAGGGGCCGGACGAGCAGGGGCCGGACGAGCAGGGGCCGGACGAGCAGGGGCCGGACGAGCAGGGGCCGGACGAGCAGGCGCCGGACGAGCAGGCGCCGGACGAGCAGGAGCCCGACGGGTCGCAATGAGCGAGGCCGGCGACGCGCGGGGGACGGTGACGCGCGCGCTGCGGTCCGCAGCGCGCCGCCTCGCCTGGCGCGTCGCCCTGGCCCGCGCCGGCTGGGTCGCCCTGGGGGCCGTGCTGCTGGTGGAGGTCGCCGCGGCGGCGCCCCTCGGCTCTTCGCTGCGGGTCGCGCTGCTCCTCGCTGCGCTGGCGGCGGGCGCCGCGGCCCTGACCCTGCTCGTGCGGATCCCCCCGATCCCTGCCGGTCTGGCCGCGGCGGTGCTCGACGCGCGCCTGGCGACCGGCGGGCTCCTGGCGGCCGCGGCGGAGGCGCTGGCGGGAGGGCACGCCCGGTTCGGGCGTCCGCTCGTCGAGCGCGCCGCGGCGGCCCTGTCGGGGGTGTCCCTCGCCGCCGTCCTCCCCGTGCGGCCGCCGCCGGGGCTCCTGGCCGGCGCCGCCAGCGCGGTCCTCCTGCCGGTGCTGCTGTCGGGCGGCGCCGACGCGGCGGAGGGGCCGACGGGCCCGCGCCCGATCTCGCTGCTGGCGCCCGAGGCGCCCGGCGCTGGCGGCGCCGCGAGCGACGAGGCGCCGCCCGCCCCGCTGGAGGGCGCGCTGGCGCCGGTCCTGCCGGGCGAGGGCACGCCCGAGGCCGACGCTGCCCCGGACCCGCTGGCGGCCCTGCCCCTCGACGAGGCGGAGGTGCTGCGGGCGCTGCTCGACGAGCTGGCGCGCCGGCTGCCGACGGGAGGGCACGGCGCCGAGGGGGACGCCGGGCCGGCGTCACCCCAAGACGCTCCGGCCGACCCGCTCGGTGACGCGCTGGCGCGCGGCGACGTCGCGGCGGCCCGCGAGGCGCTGGAGCGCCTGGCGGAGGCGGCGACCGACGGCGATCGGGGCGCCGCCGCCCGGATCGAGGCGCTGGCGGAGCGCGTCCGCGCGGCCGGCGCGGGCGCCGGCGAAGGGTCACCCGGCGCCGGGACGCCCGAGGGCGCTCCCGCGCCCGCCGGCAGCCCGACCGTCGGCGGCCGCCGGGCGCCCCTCCCCTGGCCCCTGCGGGAGGCGAGTCGGCGATACTTCACGGTCGACCTCGGCAGGTGAGCATCGCGCAGGAGGCGCCGGTGAAGAGGAACGTCTGGTATGTGGGAGTCCTGGCCGCCGTGGTCGCGGGAGGCCTCTCCCTGGCGGCTGCACAGAAGCCCAGGCGCGACGGGGGCGGCCTCGACCCGCTGGCGGGCGTCGGCCTGGCGATCGCCGCCTGGGCCCTGGTCCGCGCGTCCGAGGTGGGCCCCCCGGCTGCGCAGGACCGCGTCGATCACTAACCCAGCTCGCGGTGGAGCTCGCCCTCTGGCGCGGAACGCGCCACCGCTGGCTGCCGCCGCGTCAGCCCCCACCCTCGCACGTTCGGAGTATGGTGGCCGGGCGCACGAGTCGAAGCGGCTTACTCCCTTGGGGAGCGCGGCACTCGGCTTGCATTCGCGTAGCGCCACCAACACGACTAGGACGGCTGCGATGGAACGTACCTGCCGCTGGATCGGCCTCCTCGGGCTCCTCCTCCTGCTCCCCCTCTCGACGGCCCGGGCCGACGAGAAGGACCAGGCCATGTACCGCAAGGCGCTGGAGTGGTTCCTGGCCACCCAGCACCCGAACGGCGCCTTCGGGCAGATCCCCGGGCAGCCGCCCGGCGAGGTGGGCATGACCGGCCTGGCGATCAAGGCCCTGGCCGAGGCGCCCGCGCCGTTCCGCGCGCAGGCGCGCCCGGCGGCCGAGAAGGCCGCGGCCTGGCTGCTGACCCATCAGCAGAAG
The DNA here is from genome assembly GCA_041690735.1 of Planctomycetota bacterium. GTDB lineage: Bacteria > Planctomycetota > J058 > J058 > J058 > JAWLGW01. The sequence goes on along the minus strand of JAWLGW010000154.1, from coordinate 2,232 downwards.
AGCGGCGCGTTCGAGCAGGGGCGCTCGGGTCTGTCGACCTATCGCACGGCGCTGGCGATCACGGCCCTCACCGCCCTCGACCGGGCGAAGTACCGCGAGCAGGTCGCCAAGGCCTCGCAGTGGCTGAAGGCGGACCAGTTCACCGAGGACGACGGGCTCGCCCAGGACAACCCCCACTACGGCGGCTACGGCTACGACGAGAAGGCCGGCAAGCCGGGCGCCGACCTGTCGAACACGCTCATGGCCCTGTCGGCGCTGCGTGACGCGGGGATCTCGGAGGACGACCCGGTGTTCAAGCGGGCGGTGGCCTTCCTCGAGCGCTGCCAGAACAACAGCGAGACCAACCCCGGGGTGGGCGGCCTCAAGCCCAAGGACGACGGCGGGTTCATCTACGACCCCGGCCTCGATCGCAACAAGAGCGCCATGATCGAGCACCCCGACGGGACGCGCAGCTTCGAGAGCTACGCGTCCATGACCTACGGGGGCCTCATGTCGCTGCTCCACGCCGGCGTCGGCCGCGACGACCCGCGCGTCGAGGCGGCCCTGCGCTGGATCGGCGAGCACTACACACTGGAGGAGAACTACGGGCTGGGGATCCGCCAGCAGGACCCCAAGGCGGCGCAGCAGGGGCTGTACTACTACTACTACGTGTTCGCCAAGTGCCTGGCGACGCTGGGCGAGCCCGCGATCAAGACCGCCAAGGGCGAGCGCAACTGGGCCCGCGACCTGTGCGACACGCTGCAGGCGCGGCAACAGGCCGACGGCTCCTTCCGGAACACGCACGACCGGTGGTGGGAGCAGGACCCGGTGCTGGTGACCACCTACGTGCTCAACGCGCTGAACTACGCGCTGCCGCAGCTGAAGAGCAAGTAGGGGAAGAAGCGGTTAGCAGTTAGCGGTTAGCTGTTAGCCACCCGAACCTCAGAGCTTCTGAGCAAGAGCCTTTCTCGTTTTGCAGCGCTAACAGCTAACAGCTAAGAGCTAACAGCTATGGCGAAGCCATTGGGAGTGTGGATCGTCGGCGCCCTGGGGGACGTGGCGACCACCACCGTCCTGGGGGCGGCGGCGATCGGGCGTGGGCTGGCGCCGACGACGGGGCTGGTGACCTGCGATCCACGCCGGCCCGCCCTCGACCTCGCGCCGCTGGGCGACCTGGTGTTCGGCGGTCACGACGTGCGTGCGGGCGATCCGCGCCAGGCCGCACGCGGCCTGGCCGAGGCGGGGGTGGTCCCGTACCCGCTGGTGGCGCAGGTCGAGGACGCCCTCGCCGCCTACGGGGAGCGGATCCGGCCGGGGGTCGCCTTCGGCGCCAGCAGGGTGGTCACCGACATGGAGAGCGCGCCCGCTCGCCGGCGGCGCGAAGAGGGTCCGCGCGCCGCGCTGGCGACGATCCGGCGCGACCTCGCCGCCTTCAAGCAGGCCCACGACCTGGATCGGGTGGTGGTGGTGGCCCTGGCCTCCACCGAGCCGCGGGCGGACGCCAGCGGCCTCGACACGGCCCAGGCGGTGCTCGAGCGAGTCGCGGCCGACGACCCCACCCTCCCCGCCAGCGCCCTGTACGCCCTGGCCGCCTTCGAGGAGGGCTGCCCGTACGTCAACTTCACCCCCTCGCTGGGCAGCTCGGCGCCGGGGCTGCAGGCGATCGCCCTCGAGCGCGGCGTGCCCCACATGGGGTGCGACGGCAAGACCGGCCAGACCCTGCTGCGGACCGCCCTGGCGCCCATGTTTCGCGATCGCAACCTCGACGTCCTCTCCTGGTCGGGGTTCAACATCCTCGGCAACCGCGACGGCGAGGTGCTCGACGACCCCGCCGCGAACGAGGCCAAGACCGTGGGCAAGGACCGGGTGCTGGGCGAGATCCTGGGCGACCGCCTGGGCACCTCCCTCACCCGGATCGACTACGTGCCGTCGCTGCAGGACTGGAAGACCGCCTGGGACCACGTCCACTTCGCCGGCTTCCTCGGCACCCGCATGCAGCTCGAGCTCACCTGGCGGGGCGCCGACAGCGCGCTGGCCGCCCCGCTGGTCCTCGACCTGGTGCGCCTGCTCGACCTCGCCGCCCGCCGCGGCAAGAAGGGCCTCCAGCCGGGGCTGGCCTGCTTCTTCAAGACCCCGCTGGGGACCGACGTCCTGGCCTTCCCCGCGCAGATGGCCCTGCTGGAGCGCTACTGGGACGAGCTGGCGGGGTAGCGACCGCCCGGTCGCAGCACGAGCACGTCCAGGCGCCAAGCT